>CAVHYP010000055.1:0-574 GCA_963640465.1 Bacteroidaceae bacterium
CATCACACTGCGTACCACCACACCATGGTCTGTCCACTTATAGTCTGCCGATTCCGGATTGAGTGTCGAGTTGGTCATCAAACCAATGGCAGAACCGTTCCTGCCGAATGTGGAGCAACTGTAATACAAATACCATTTTCCGGTGTGATACTGTATGTCCGGTGCCCAGGTGTGTCCTCTGTAGCCAGGCACCGAGTCGATTGCCCATTGAGGAACTTCAGACATGACAGAAGGTCCGGGTTGCCAAGTCATCATATCGTCGGACGACATGGTCCCCACCCCCTGTCCTGTGGCAAAGATGTAGTACTTACCATCACAGAATGCCATGACGGGGTCGTGCACATCGGGATTGGTGGAATCGAATACAAAACGGGGACGACGGTCAATCCGCATCCTCTCGCGGTCGCCTGGGTTTCTGCGCCCCGGCATATCATCTTGTCCGTAGGCACACAATGACAACAGAGTAGCCATTGTAAGACACAAAATGTGAAGAAAATTTCTTGACATGATTATTGGGGTTGAAGTTTATTTTCAGTGCAAATATACGGGAAAACAACTACAAAACCAATTATAT
>CAVHYP010000055.1:584-15340 GCA_963640465.1 Bacteroidaceae bacterium
CAATTATATTATTCTTTTTTCTCAAAAAAATCCATAACTAAGCACATCCAATGGCAAATTATCATTATCTTTGCAAGGTAACAACAAAACATTAAGCCAATGAGAGAGATAAAAATTACCAAGCGCGCTCACGAGGAAATGCGCCGTTTGTTTTCTTCTAGCAGAACAAAGATCAACAACATACATACAGACCCTGAACTGTCAGAGATTGTCGACAACTTTGCCTTCGACAAGACATTGGAAAAGACCGACGGCATTGTACTGGAGAAGACCCGTGTCATGTGTCTGCTTGCAACCACGATTGGATGTAATGCCATCAACGAATTTAAGCTGTTTGTCGATGCATGCCTCAACGTAGGAGTGAAACCACGTGAAATACGAGAGATTGTCTACATGGCATATCCTTACGTAGGCGCAGCCCTGCTTGTTGACTACAACCTGCTTATGAACGACATTTTCGAGAACAACGGCATACGTCTGCCGCTCGACCCTCAGAATACAGTGTCGAACGATGAGGAGGCATTCGAGAAAGGCAAGCAACTGCTTGACGAGACATTCGGGAAAGGTTCTGTGGACAGCCTCATCGCATCAGCGCCAAAGGGGCAGGAGCACCTCACTAACTTCATGGCAGAGTACTGCTTCGGACGTTTCTACACACGTACCGGTATCGATCCACAGCACCGCGAACTCATTGCGTTCTGCCTGCTGGCAGCAATGGGAGGTTGCGACGACCGCCTGCTCGTTCATGCACAGGGATGCAAAAACCACAATATCTCCAAGGAGGAAATGATAGCCGTCTGCACCATCATCCTGCCATGGATCGGTTTCCCACGCACCCTCAATGCAGTATCAATAATCAACAAGGCATACTACGCACAGATAATGTAAATATATAACAGGTATAATCCAGCATTTGGCATCCAAGTTCAGAATCCTTGAACCGGACAACAAATACGACTCACTATGAAAAAGTTATTTATCGCCTCAATACTGAGCATTGCATCCCTAGGAGCATTCGCACAGTCGGAAGTGTTCTTCACAAAGGAAATCACTCCCGAGTCACTGGTAAAAATCTACAAAGCTCTTGGCGTAAAAGCCAAAGGCAAAGTGGCAGTAAAAATATCCACGGGAGAATCATCACGCACCTACTATCTGCGCCCTGAGTTTATAGAACCATTAGTAAAGAAAGTGAAGGGCACAATCGTGGAATGCAACACAGCTTACGGAGGCAACCGCAGCGACACACAAAGCCATCTGCACGCCATCGCCGAACGCGGATTCGACAAGATTGCCAAGGTGGACATTATGGATTCCGAAGGCGACATGAAAATACCTGTTGCCGATTCCACATGGATTAAATACGACATCGTGGGATCCCACCTTGCCAACTACGACTTCATGATCAATCTCGCCCATTTCAAGGGGCATCAGATGGGAGGATTCGGAGGAGTACTGAAAAACGCATCAATAGGTGTGGCATCAAAGAGCGGCAAAGCCAATATCCACTCTGCAGGGAAGAGCGACAGAAATCCTTGGGGCAACAACAACCAGAACTCATTCACCGAGTCAATGGCTGCCGCTGCACAGGCTGTACACAACTATTTCAAAGGAAAAGTGCTCTACATCAATGTGATGAACAACATGTCTATCGACTGCGACTGCAACGGCAACCCACAAGAGCCAAAGTTGGCTGACGTGGGCATCCTTGCATCAACCGACCCTGTGGCACTCGACAAGGCTTGCCTTGACATCATCTTCAACCACACCGACAAACCGGGTGACGATGCACGTCCACTACAAGGACGAATAAAGCAGCTCCATGGTGAACACATCGTAGAGCATGCAGAAAAAATCGGGCTTGGCACTACAAACTACACGATAATTGACTTGGATAAGTAACCAACTTCGACAAACAAAAGATTTGAACGGAAAGTCGACCTTGATAAGAAAAAAACTTGAACAAACGACAGATTTGAACAAATAACAGAATCACAAACAAACATAAAAGAGTGCCCTGAAAAGGCACACACAAACGTAGCATTATGGAAATTAAGACAATAGGAATTGCAAGCGACCATGCTGCATTTCAGTTGAAACAGTTCGTAAAAAAGTATCTGGAAGAGAAAGGTTACGCATACAAAGACTACGGCACATACACCGAAGACAGTTGCAACTATGCCACCTACGGACATGCTCTAGCAGAAGGAATTGAGAAAGGCGAAGTCTACCCGGGCATTGCCATGTGTGGCAGTGGCGAAGGCATCAGCATGACACTCAACAAGCATCAGAGCATCCGGGCCGGCTTGGTATGGCAACCGGAGATTGCCCACCTCATCCGTGAACACAACAATGCAAACGTCATCGTGTTCCCTGGAAGATTCATCTCTGAATATGTATGCCGCCAGTGTCTGGACGAATTCTTCTCAACTGAGTTCGCAGGCGGACGCCATCAGAAAAGAGTGGAAGAGATCCCGATGAAGAGCGAATAGTCCGAAACTAGTAATCTGATGAAGAGCGAAAAGCAGAAACGCTCAGACATACGAAACCCAGGGCAATGCTCTGGGTTTCGTGTATTCTTGCGTAATTTATTGTATTCCTACGTTCTTTTCACCTCATTCCACCTCATTCAGTTCACTACATTCTGAGGGTTTCCCTTTATGAAAGCCTTCACGTTCTTTGTGCAGATGTCAATCAGTCGAATTCTTGCTTCCTTGGTTGCCCAGGCAATGTGAGGAGTAAGGAAACAGTTCTTGGCTGTCAGCAATGGATTGTCGGCTGAAGCAGGCTCAGACGACAGGACATCAGCGCCATAGGCAGCAATCAGTCCATCATTGAGGGCTTGTGCCACATCAGCTTCGTTCACCACTGGTCCACGACTTGTATTGATAAGTATCGCTGACGGTTTCATAAGTTGTAGCCGTTCCATATTGACAAGGTCTTTTGTTGTCTCGGTCAGAGGGCAATGCAGGCTCAGCACGTCGCTTTCCTTGAAGAGAGTTTCCATTGACACTTTCTCGAAGCCTTTCGGCAACTCGTCCTTTGACGAGAAAGCAATCACATCCATGCCAAAAGTCTGTGCAATCTTTGCCACAGCCATTCCAGTATGTCCCATACCGACAACACCAAAAATTTTCCCTGCCAGTTCGATGTGGGTGAAGTCATAATAGCAGAAGTCTTTGCAGTCGGTCCATCTGCCGTTTTTGTTGGCTTCGGCATAATGCCCCACCCTATTTGTTATGTTGAGAATATGCGCCCAAACCATCTGTGCCACACTTTCCGTGCTGTATGCCGGGATATTGGTGACCACGATGCTCTGCCGGCTGGCAACTTCCAAGTCAACCACATTGTATCCAGTAGCCAACACGCCTATATAACTGAGGTGGGGCAACTGATTGAGGATCTCTGCATCGAGCACCACTTTGTTTGTGAGCACAATGTCGTGTCCCTTGCATCTCTCCACAACCTCATCGGAAGATGTGCGGTCGTAGACATCCAAATCCGTCAACTCTTCGAGCTGGCGCCATGAGAGGTCGCCGGGATTGACTGTGTATGAATCAAGAATTACTGCTTTCACGTTTGTTTATTGTATTTCTTACTCTGCTCAATGTCTCGGGTGCCATTCTCAGGTATGATGCCACATACTTAAGAGGTGTACGGCGTATGACTTCGCTGTCTCTTTGCATGAGTGTCATATACTTGTTGATGGGTGTCTCATCGAGCAATTTGTACATTTCTTCTTTCTTTGCTATCACCGACTCCACGATGGCGAACAGCAAGTCGTTCAGTTCCCTGTTTTCCGATGCCAAGTT
The DNA here is from genome assembly GCA_963640465.1 of Bacteroidaceae bacterium. Lineage (GTDB taxonomy): Bacteria > Bacteroidota > Bacteroidia > Bacteroidales > Bacteroidaceae > Colivivens. The sequence goes on from CAVHYP010000055.1 coordinate 4,394, forward strand.
CTTGAACTGCCGGTAGTTTATTGCATAGAGATAAGTCGGTTCGAGCGTCTGCACGTTGAGTTGCGACTGTATGTGAGCAAAAAGGCATTCGTTACACATCAGCATGTCGCCTTCATGCACGATGTCGACCACATTGTCGAATCCGTCTTCGCTGCAGTACTGGCGGACAAGTCCTTTCAACAGATAGAACATATTGATGTCAGTCCTCGCATCCTCCATGATGAGTGTCCTGTGCTTGAAATGCATCGGTTGCAGCAAATCTGCCAGCAAACCAGCCGCATCGTAGCCCAACCGCACGTTGTATTTCCTTGCGATCTCGCGCACAGCGTCTCTCTTGTTGTCGTAAAATACTTTCATTTGTCTTTTGTGTTTGTAATTGTGTTATGTGTGTTGTATGTGTGTGCGTGCGTCTTGTTATATGTACAATGATGCGTTATATATGTACCATATATATAATAATATGTATCGTCTTCGTCCGTGTATGCGTCTTCGTCCGTATTTCGTCCTTGTATCGTCTTCGTCTTTCGTCTGTATGTACGTCTTCGTCTGTGATTTTTCCGGTGTTTATTCATGCGTTGTAGTTGCGCAGTCCGAATATCTTGCTGCCAACCCGCACGAGGGTGCTTCCTTCTTCCAATGCTATGCGATAATCGTCGCTCATGCCCATAGACAGTTCACAGAAACTGTCGTCGTCGGAGAAGAAGCGTTTGCGAGCTTCTTCGAATGTGTCGTGTGCCAGGCGGAATTCCCTCCGTATCTGGACTTCATCATCTGTGTTGGTAGCCATGCACATCAAGCCTCTCAGCCTCACGTGCTCCAGCTTCCTGTATTCACCATCCTGCAAGACATCGATCAGTTCTGCCGGGAGAAAGCCGTATTTCGTGTCCTCTTGGGCCACATGTATCTGCAACAGGCAATCAATCACCCTGCCTGCCTTGCCAGCCTGTTTGTCGATTTCACGAAGGAGTTTCATGGAGTCGACCGAATGGATAAGGCTGATGTAGGGTGCGATGTACTTCACCTTGTTGGTCTGCAAATGTCCAATGAAGTGCCATTCGATGTCAGCCGGCAATGCCGGGTGTTTTGCCCCCAGTTCCTGCACATGGCTTTCTCCAAATATCCGCTGGCCGGCATCGTAAGCTTCCATGATGGCTTCTGCCGGATGATATTTGGAGACAGCCACGAGCCGGGCTTTCGTCCCCGTCAGTTCATTCAACACCTGCTTCAGGTTTGTCTGCAACTCTGTCGTCATCTTGTTTTTCCTCCACAACTTCGAATGGGAACACGTCAAGCAGGTTTGTTTCCTGTATTGCAGCAATCTCAAAATCTGCCATCGTCCCTTTCATACCTTCCTCGAAACGGTCGAGAGCGCCACGGAAGTTGGCTGCCTGCACCAGCATATAGTGGGATGAACGCTTCTCTGTCTGTGTTTTCTCGTCGAGAGTGATGAAATTACATTTCACCTTATACCATTTGTCGGCATCGTCGGCATCGTTGATGAAGAGTTCATCAATCTTGGCTGGTGTAATGTTCTTTATCTCAAGCTGACCGTTACAGAACGGTGAGACCTCTCTTGTTATTCTTGCTTCTGCATCTGTAAAATTAAGTGCGTCAACGAGATAAGACTCTTTGAATTTCTTGTTCATTCCTCCTTCAACAGCCTTCTCTGACTCCACCTTACATTCAAACCAATAATTTCCTAACATGATTTCCTTGTTATTTCTGTCCTAATTCGTAATATTCTATCGAGTTTTATCTTGCAAAGGTACAAAAATTCCACAAGACAGAATGAAAGAACCGGATAAAATAAGGGCAGACGGCCAATAATTCCACGTTTATATTACCTCATCCGATCTGAATTACACAGAATCATCACTGCAGAGAACGGCAAAGTTCGGAAGCACGCCTCCAGTCCTCCATCCGGAGCCTGCCACCCATCTCTCCTTCGTGCATTATTTCGCAACTCGGAAAATGCCAAAACAAAAGAACACGTTTTTTTTCCCAGTCAGGAAAATAATTTTTCCCAGTTAGGAAAATAAAATTTTGTGCTTAGGCAATTTTTCCGTAATTTTGCGGTCACATAATTAAGAAAGCAAACTACACACAAAAAGAAACAACATGAATAGACTTGTAATTGCACTGATGATTGCGCTGCTCCCGGCATGTACTTATGCACAAAACAAAGGGATGTTCGCAAAGAATCCTAATACGAAGAATGTAGTGGACGACACTCCCTACCTGCAAGGAGCCGTGCCCGAAGTCAACGGGAAAGTGGTATTCTCGCAGACAATCGCCGCTCCCGGAAAGAGCAAGGCTGAACTCTACACCCTCGTAGGATCGTGGGCATCAGCACGCTTCCTGCAGAATGTGGAGAACGGCAAATGGATCGACAAAGACTATTTCCACAATCTGGAGATGTCGGGAGTGAAGACCAACGACGAAAGTACCGGCAAACTCCTCGTCCAGGGCAACGAAGAACTCGTCTTCAGAAACAGTTTCCTTGCAAAGGACTATACTGAAATCACCTACCAGCTCTACATCGACATCAAGGACGGGTCAGTGAGCGTATCAATGCAGAACATCTCCTACGTCTACACCTTCTCCTCAGAGAAAGAGCGCGTCGAAGCCGAGTCGCTCATCACCGACTCTGAGTCATTCAACAAGAAAGGCAATTTCTACAAGGTCAACCGCAAGTTCCGCGTGAAAACCATCAACTTGAAGGACGAACTATTCTCAGAAATCGCCACAACCATTCAACAGTAACAAATGAAATCAGACGAGATTGACAAAATCATAGCGGAAGCCCTCGAGAACGACAAGAAGAAAAAGCACAAAGGCAAGAAACTCGGGCGACAGTCCGACGGCATACTCACCGCACGCAAAATCCTCAACGCAGTGTTTATGCTCGGTTTCCTTGCCGCAGTAGTCATCTATTTCGTTTTCCCCGAACAGAAAGCACTTTTCTTCTCGGTGGGATTCGGTGCGCTCCTGCTGAAAGTCATTGAGTTCTATCTCCGATTCATGTTCTAAATGAGACAAAAGCTAATTCTACTCCTGCTTCTGTTGCCGGTCATGGCATCCGCACAACGTGTCATCGGAGACCTTGAGAGCAACACCGACAAAAGCATGATTCCGGAAGACTCCGTCGACGACAAAAAGAAAGAAAACAAGATTGTGCCAGTCGACGTGCGCGCATGGACCATCGACGAGGTCTATGGCAACCGAACCATTGCCACAATCGACACCATGCAACACCTTTTCCAAAACACCAACCTTGCAGAAGGCATCCGAGGACACTACAACCATCTGGGCAACCTCGGCTCACCACGTCTCAACCGTATCTTCATGGAACGCAACGACAACGACGAATTCATATTCCTCCGTCCGTTCGACCAGTTCTACGTGCCAGCCGACAAATTCCTCTTCTACAACACCCGGTCACCCTACCTCAATGCCACCTACAACTGCGTAGGATCAAAAGAGACAGGCGACGACCACGTGAAAGTGATCTACACACAGAATGCAGGAAAACGCATCAACTTCGGAGGACTCTACGACTACATGTATGGACAAGGCTACTATGCCAACCAGTCCACCTCCTACATGGGAGCATCGGGATGGGCTTCATACCTGGGCGACAAGTACGAATTCAAGTTCTACTACACCCACAACTTCATGAAAATGGCAGAAAACGGAGGCATCACCGACGAGAGCTACATCACCGACAAAGAATCAATGTCGTCAAACGTGAAGTCAAACGACATCCCGACCTACCTGTCGAACACATGGTCAAGACAAGAGCACGACATCATCCACTTCAACCAGCGCTACAACATCGGATTTTACCGCGAAACTGGAGACTCCACCAACATCCAGGAAGAATTCGTGCCAGTCACCAGCCTCTTCCACACAGTCAAACTGCGCTATATGCGCCGCAACTACCGTGCCTACACCACTCCCGACAACTACCACACCTACACATATCTTGACGGCGACACCACCAACGACCGCACAAAAGACTTCGCGGTGAAAAACATCGTGGGAATATCCCTCCGCGAAGGATTCAACAAATATGCAGCGGCAGGCATCAACGCCTACGTGGAATTCGAGCACCAAAGCTTCGAAATGCCCGACACCTTCGTCACCACACTCACACAGTCCGTACGCTACTTCAATAAGAATAAGGTGAAGGAAAACAACATATCCATCGGCGGACAACTGCTGAGAACCCAAGGCAAGCAACTCCATTTCAACATCGACGCCCATCTCACACTGGCAGGAGAACGCTCAGGCGACTTCTACGTCGACGGACGCGGAGAACTCAATGTACCAGTACTCGGCGACACAGTCCAGTTCGTGGTAAACGCCTTCGTACGCAACCAGTTGCCTTCATACTACATCCGCCATTTCCATTCCACACACGCATGGTGGGACCATGATTTCGACAAGGAAAACCGCACACATATTCAAGGCCAACTGACCATTCCGCACACCAAGACCACCATCACCGTAGGAGCCGAGAACATAAAGAACTACACATATTTTGCCAACACCGGACTGGCATACACCGACGGCTCCACAACCAGCTATTCAAACAACGTCACCCCGATGCAACACTCCGGAAGCATCCAAGTGCTGAGTGCCAATCTGAGTCAGCAAATCAAGTTGGGCATCCTTCACATCGAACTCGACGCCACCTATCAAAAGACCGGCAACAAAGAAATACTGCCACTCCCTACCCTCTCGTTCTTTGCCAACGCATACATCAAGTTCCGCATTGCCAAAGTCCTCGCATGCGAACTGGGAGGCGATATGAAGTACTTCACCGAATACTATGCGCCCGACTACTCGCCTGTAGTCAGCCAGTTCATGATACAAAACCAGCAAAACCTCGTGAAGATAGGCAACTATCCGCTGATCAGCGCCTATGCGAACTTCGACCTGAAGCGCACACGATTCTACGTACAGTACTACCATGCCAACCAAGGCGAAGGACGCTACTTCTGGGCACCCGGCTACCCCATCAATCCGTCATGCATACGGTTCGGACTGAGCTGGAACTTCTATGACTAATGCAATAGATATCGCTAAACGAAACCAGCGACAAGCAAATAAATACGAGCAGAACAAACAAACTAAACACAAAAAAAATGAGAACCATCAATCTCATCATAGCATTCATCGTGTCACTCACCATAAGTGCACAGCGTGCAGTCAGAGTGGCATACGTAAGCAGCACACCAATTGAAGCAGACAATCATCACTCAATGCAAGCATCAGTCAAATCCCAACTGCAGACCGTGCTTGGCACTGGATTCGACGTGCGCACCTTCTGCTGCATATCAAGTTCCGCACAAGACAAGTCAAATGCCAGCGGATACGCAGCAGCAAAAGCTTACCAGCCCGACATCGTCATCCTACAGTCCTGCCCAGGCAACATCGAAAATCAAGGTACACCCGACACCGAGAGCTACAGAAAACAACTGGAGAAAACAGCAAAGAGCTTCGCCAAGTCTAGCTCACACCCTCGCCTCCTGCTCGCCTATCCATGCAACAGCAACAAAGCGACAGAGACAGACGCAAATACAGCCATCAATGAAGTTGCAGCCAAAAACCATTGGGGAACAATCAACCTCAATGCCGACAATAAAGAGATAATCCAGTCACTGCTAGCCGACTCCAACCGTACACAAGTGACACTCACTACCGACTTTGGGGACATCGTAGTGGAGCTCTTCAACGAGACACCCCTCCATCGTGACAACTTCATCCGCCAAGTGAAGGACAAGTCCTTCGACGGCGTGCTCTGGCACCGAGTAATCAACCGTTTCATCATCCAGACAGGCGACCGCCTAAGCAAACATGCCAAACCAGGTGAAATGCTTGGCGATGGCGACGAGACACCCAACGACTGGGTCCCCGCAGAATTCCGTGTCCCACTCTTCTACCACCAGCGCGGAATGCTCAATGCAGCACGCGAAGGCGATGAAACCAATCCCGAGAAGAAAAGCTCGTCCACACAATTCACCATCGTAACTGGACAGACCTTCAACGATACAGCACTCGACCGCACCCAACTGCGCATCGATGAATGGACCAACAACACCTTCAAGCTGACACCCGAGATGCGTGAGACCTACAAAACCATCGGTGGTGCCCCACATCTCGACGGAAGCTACACCGTGTTCGGACGCGTAGTAAGCGGAATGGAAGTAGTGGAAAAGATAGAAAAACTGCCCACTGACCAAAATGACCGTCCAATCCACGACTGCCATATCATCAAGGCAAAAATCACAAAGAAAATGAAGTAAGACAAAAGCCAATAGATCAAAGAACGGACTTCATCAAAATGGCACACCTTATTGTATTATAGTATCTGGATGGTCGGTTTATTAAGGTTTGCTCACCACTGCATGGTATTTTCCCTGTTTTTTTTCGTTTCCCTTTATTCGTTCGATTTGTTCGATTAGTGGTTCAAAAGAAAATCCGCTATCATCTGTGCTATCTGTGGGAGCCCTCATTTAGTCGAACGGACTTGTACTCCGACATGTCAAATGTCAAAATTTCTGACAAATTCGGCCATCGAAATGAAAAATCTTGCTTTTTTCTCTTTTGTTTCCATATATTAGTTGTACATTTGCACATGAAACAAATTTGATATTATGGGGGAAATTGTTGAACAATCGGTACAATCATCCCATTTGATGAAGACCGGCAATGACATAAAATAGTTAGGGGAAAATGACAATGGATAGTTCGCTTACTCTTTCTATAGCCGACGAGGGCGCACGCTATGGCGACAAGCGTCTTCCAAAGGGCATCCGCGTTACTGAAGCTGACCGTACGTCGGCTCCAGATATAGAAGAAATATCAAAGCCCTGGGGTTATCTTCTGATTCACAACAAGAAGGTAGATGCATTCAAAGCGCAGATGGAAGACTACAACACCAATAACCCATTGTCCGCCCACGAATGCTTCATACATTACACCGTCAAGCGCCAACCGAAGAAGGACGGCAAAGGCGTTGTGGAGAAGCAAGTTCCCACAGTCAGCGGACTTGTTTTCCTTCAAGGCGAGACCAAAGAGTTACAACTGTTTCTGCGAGACAATCACCCACAATATCATTTGATTAACGACTGCAGTACCGGTCGTCCAGCCACCATTCCCGACAAGGTGATGCGCCCCTTCATGGAGGTTGTCAGCACCCACCCCGAGAACGTTACCTTCTTGCGTGAACCATTCGAGAAATTTGCCAAGGATCACGTCAAGCTCCGCATCCTGACAGGCTTGTTTACAGGCTTGGAAGGCTATGTAGTACGTGTTGACCGCGACCGACAACTAGTCATGGAGTTCGGCGGTTACACCGTCGCCATCCGAGGTGTCCACAATGAAGACTTCGCCATTGCGGAAGAACCAACTCAATCAGCAAAGAGGAATTAAAGGTACCCGCAGAACTCTTTGATTGAGGTACGAAAAAACAGTAAAAACACCGCCTTCGGCTCAATAACAACTCCGTCCTGTCGAAAAATTGACAACCACAGCGTGGTAACGCAACACGTAAAATACGCTCCACGTTTACGCCGCATAGCATTGCTTTTAATATTTTTTCAGAATACTTCACCCTGCATAGCCATCTGTGCAAATCAGTTTATCCTCTGTCTATTTTCCGCGGATAAGGAACAGACTCGCAAGGGCATTTGTCGCCACACTCAATGCATCATATCGTTATTTTATTCGGTGCGGGCGAATAAAAAACAACGATTTTGTTTTGTGGTATCGAATAAATGCGCTATCTTTGCAGCAAAATAGTGAGCTATGGGTATAGAACTGCTTAGAACGATAATAGCTGAAAACCAGGAATATATCGCTGATATACCATTGGTTGAACGTCCTCTTGCGCTGGAGGAACATGGCAATTACGTGTTTGTCGGCGTCAGACAGGCTGGGAAATCGTATATGCTATACCAGCGTATGCAACAGATCATAAAGGCAGGAACGAAAGTAGAGGATATCGTATATGTCAACTTCGATGATGAACGTCTGATGGGAATGACGGCAATGGACTTCGACCTTATCCTTCAGGCTTATCACAGCATGTATGACGGTTCGCCCGTGCTCTTCTTCGACGAAATACAGAATGTTGACGGATGGGCTAATTTTGCCCGTCGGCTTGCCAACATGAAATACCAGGTATATATCACTGGCAGCAATGCCAAGATGCTCAGTCGTGACATAGAAACGGTGCTCGGCGGCAGGTATCTCGACGTGAAAGTGTTTCCTTACAGTTTTGAGGAATACCTCATGGCCAATGGCGTTATCCTTTCAAAGGGATGGCAGTATGGGAGGAAAGCCAATGAGCTGCAGCGCCATTTCCGCACCTACTTCGAATGGGGAGGCTTCCCTGAATTGACGAAATTCCGTGAGAAGCGCATCTGGGTGAACAGTCTCTACAACCGCATATTTTTCAACGACTTGATGGTACGCCATCGGATCAAGAACGAGGATGCCTTGCGGCTTTGCGTCCGGCGGTTGGCAGAGAACGTCATGCAGCCATGTTCTCTAAACCGGCTGTGCAACCTGGTGAAATCCACGGGAACGTCCTGCAGCACATCTGCCGTAATGGAGTATGTGCGCTATCTGCAGGAGTCATGCCTCATTGTCTCACTGGACAACTATGCCTCCAAGTTTGTAGAGAAGGAGACGAAAAAGAAGCATTATTTCGTAGACAATGGTCTGCTCCATTTGTTTGTAAACAACCCCGACACGCTGTTGCTTGAAAACCTCTGTGCCATAATGCTGTACAAGAAATATGGCAACGGACTGTATTACTACAATAAAGGCATCGAGGTGGATTTCTTTATTCCTGACGAGGGATTGGGCATTCAGGCAAGTTATCGGATGAGCGATGAGGCCACTCTCGACAGGGAGATGAAAGCCCTCGCAGCCCTCAATGAATTCAAGCCCCTTCGCAAAGCGGTCATCATCACATACGAGGATGAAGGGAAAACAGACTACAATGGATTGGAGATAGAATTAATCCCCGTCTGGAAATGGGTGTTGTCAGTATAAGGGGTACATGGAGTAGGAAACAAAGGACCTGCCCTTCTGACCCTCTCTCTGACCCTCAGCCGCCGACTTTCATTTCACGGAAATGCTCCTACTAGGCGAAGCTGTTTATCGCCGAAGGCCGGTTTATCGCTCGATGTGGTTCTCTGGCGGTGCAACCGCCTGCAATATGGTTATGACAGTGCATTGAGAGTTTGCTCACATAAGCAATGGCATAAGCATATTGCAAAGAGCACGTCAGTACGGAAAGAACTACATCAGGAGTTTATTCCGGTTTTTGTCTATCCAACGCTTTTGTTTTTGCTCATTCACTCGTGCCAGTTATGCCGCCTTGTGGTCGTCACCTTTGTATTTCTCATCTTGTCCTTTGTACTCGGCTAATGCCGTCTGTCCTTTGTCTTTTACTGCTACGCCCCACACCTTCGCGAAATGACACTGGCATTCCGTCAAACAGGCTCTCCGCCCTTTCATGGCACCCGTGCTAAGAAAGTTCTCCAAGTCCCTTTGCCGGAACCGTACGACACGAAGAACCCCTACAAGACTATATCAAGGCTGACGCTTATCTTGACATGGTCTTGAAGGGGCACATCGTTTTATTGTCGTACTTGCCTGCGTCGCTTCACTGCCCACCCTGTTCCTCTTGTAGTTGCTGTCGTTCAGTTGTAGCAAACGCCTCTTTCTGTTGTAGGGTATTTCTTCTTCTTTTCGTCCATCCCTCTCGTCGCTGCGGATATTGTTTTGCAAAGTTGATGACGGCGTTGGTGCATCCGCCAAACCGTCCTGTCTGAAAATCTTCCTCTATGTGCTTCGCATAAAGAGCGTATTTTCAGGGCCGGTTTGTCTTGAATGCCGCCATCATCACTCTCGAAAGCAAAAAATATCCTTGGACAAGAGCGATGGAAGTTTTCCTATAAGAGGGAAAAGTATCCATTCGAGTCGAGCCAAGAAGTAGTGTTGAACCAACTAAACGTAGATTGATATGAACGACGTAGTAGGACTCATTGTCTTCATCCTGGTATTCAAAGTTCTGGGCAAGGTCATCCGTGCCATCTTTGGAGGCGAAGACAAGAACGATTTCCGCAGGGACAGATAGAAGGAGCGGTTCCGTCAGCTCGGTGCCGAAAGAGGCGTTTGCCAAAGCCGGAAAAACGACCTTGTAAGGGGCAATTTGTATGCATTACAAACTTTTTTTGCCACAAATTCAAAAAAACTAATGCTTTTCTTGGGTAGACTGAAGAAAATGCATAACTTAGCGTCAACATACTTACCCCGCTTCCCGCAAGAACAGCGCGCTCAGGGTAAGTTTTTTTGTTTAAGAATGGCTTCACAAGAATATAATCCACAAGGGTTTCTCCATTATCAAGCCTTGATGGAATGAATCGGGCGTTGAGCCTTTGCGGCTTCTTTCCTCGCTTGCTTTTCGGACGTGCCTCTCTACAGTGTGGTGGCCGGCAACTCGGCGAGGATAGTGAAACAGAATACTAGTTGCTGAAGGTCGGCCACGGAATACAACCTGGCATGTGACAACATGGAGGAATATTCCAAGACGCATAACTATGACGAGTTCTGCAGGGAGATATTGAGCATCGTAAAGTAAGGAGGAGCTGCATCATGAAATTTGGGATACTTACCAAGACAAGAATAATTACAAGATAATTTCACAGACCTCTAAACTCTAAGTTCGCAACTCGTCTCTCTAAACTCAGCCCCCTCCATCCGCCTTCCCCAAATTCCACCATCGGGCGTAAAGTGTTAAAAGCGACGGCAACATGCAGTTAAACAATGTATAAATATACATCACTACAAGTTCTTTTTTGTAACTTTGTAAATCAAGTAGTAACAGTCGAGGTCATTTATGACTTTCAATAATATTCCATAAAA
>CAVHYP010000056.1:0-15280 GCA_963640465.1 Bacteroidaceae bacterium
CAAACACACGGTAGTGGCCTATCTGAAAATCAATCCGCTACAATATCAATGCGGATAATGAAAAAAGAACTATATCTGTGCTCGCCGAAAGTCGGCGCGCTCAACTAAAAATTACGCTCTGACACAGTTCAGATGACGCCCCCCCTCTTTCGAGTGCAAAATTACCATGTCGGTACGCTGTCTTTTTGCGTAACGATAATTTTCTTGCTATTTGTTTTTGCAAAGATAGGTTTGCACCATATTCTTCAGAACATCACTATCCAACTTTCTCACTCCGGACTGTTCGAGTAGAGCGTATTCTGCTTTGTTCTTGCCAATGACATATTTTAGTTCTTTCCCGTTCACATTGGCATACAGATGGAAGTTGCCTTTATAGGTCCGTTCTATATGCACGTTGGAATAGAGCGTTCCGTCAATCTCAAACTCAATAGCCTCTTGTATGTCGGATGCCATGTTCCATGCTTTGAGGTTTGAGTGAAGTGTAGTCTCCACAGCGTCAATCCATCGTTCCTTTACGCCCTGTTCTACTGCAAATGTCCGGAATTGAAGAATCGCATCGGCAACCTGCCGGATGATGGCTTCGGCTTTCCTTATTCCATTTTCTTTTGCGATTGCCAGTGCATCCTCTTTACTCTGCCCGGACAGTTTTCCACGCATCATCAGGCAATGATTGGTCTCCGGAAGGAAACCACCCGTATTGAAAATGTAGGTCATGTCGTAGGCAGGGGACAGACGCCAATGTCCCTGCTCGTCCATCAAGAACGAGAAATTCTTGTTGTGGTCATCGGTGTTGTTGGCAAGGATGTTGAACGCCATGCGTCTGAAGACCTCTTCTTGCGTCGGCTCGGGCAGGCGCATCTTGCGGCAAACCATCAGCAGTTGCTCGTAACTGTCGGCTTCTGGATAGATTGCTGCCAGTGTCTGCATGTGCAACTTGCGGTCCTCGCATCTGTCAAAACGACGGGTGATGAAATGCTTTTCACCACTCACCTCAATCAGTTTGCATGGCATCATGTCTATGCCTGCAGCCAATGCCATTTTGTAGTACGCCATCTCCAGTTCCGCTGAAGAGCGTTCCTTGTCGCCGAACTTCAGTATGTAGTATTCGTAACCTTTCTGACCGGCTATCTGTCCCGAGCGTATTTCGCCAGTCTCCTCATTGACGGCAATGATTGCCTTGGGTTGCCTGCCGCCTGCCGATGTGCCGACAGCAATCAACGATTGCATTGTAAGTGACTCTTCTGGAAGAATCTTCACATTCTCCCGTTCGCGGAATATGCGGTGCGCCAAGTCAGTCAGTGCTTGAAGTTGCAATACCTCCGTGTGTTTTGCTCCAGATGTTTCCGGCTCAAATTCCAATGCGCCCATTCCTCGCTTGCCAATAAACGAAAGAATGTCAAGCGGAGTAATCTCGCGGTTGTGGATACCGTTTTCAATTCGCCAACATTCAAACACCTGGTTGCCCCAAGCATCGGGAAGTGAGTCGGCAAGAAATGGCGGAAGCTTACGGTAAAGTTTAGCCTCCCTGTCGCCCCAAATGGGAATGCGGCTCATTGGCGACTGTATTGAAGCAATGAGCGGAAACGCATCTATCTTGCCGCGAAGAAACTCTTTACTGTACTCGAAATAACTCAGTCCTCTTTTCGCATCCCAAGACAGTCTGCCGACCTCCTTGCCCCATAACAATATTTTCAGTGCGCTTGTAATCATATGCTTTTGTGCCTGATGCGTTGTACTTTCTTTCCTTTGTTTATAAGATAGGCAGACTCCGGCAGTTCTGGCATCAACTCATCAAGTTGGTTGATGCACCCAATGGATTTCATCAGCAACAGAAATGTGCCGATAGAAATGTTTGTTGCCTTGCCACTCTCGAACTTGTGGATAGTGTTCACCGTGATGCCCGACTGCTCTGACACGTCCTTTTGTGTCATTTCAGAGCGAAGTCGATAATCTCTGAACCTTACACCAAGCATCTGCACAAGTTCCGGTATGGAATATTCATAATAGTCTGCCATAACATCTCGTTCTTAAATAATATTCTGCGATAGGTTAGACGTGTATTTTATTGTTTACTTAACCTATACGATTACTTAACATGCTGCAAAAATACTAAACATTCTTGGATATAAAGAACAAAATGCGAAGAAACTTGTTCATGAAAGTGTTATTTAACACATTTGGGCTAAAATGTGCTGAAGCATCACTCGTTTTACTCTAATTCTTTTTCATGTTCTCCTTCCGTGATTTATAGCAATTCTGTTGCAAAGGTACCTACCAGTGGCAGTCCGTTCAAGGTCGGGGCGTTGCTTTGCCTCGAAATCTCCACACCCTGCGGGGTAGTATTTGGAGGTCAAAACCTTGCATGGACTGCCACTGGTACCTTTTGATGCAACATAATTAATGTCCGCAGTTCAAAACTTACGTGGCGACTAACCACTATATTCAACCAAAATATGTATGAAAAGCGGGCGATGCTCGAATGATTTGAATACATGGCTAGCCAGGGATTGAACATTTAATCGGGTCAAAGATACGGTTTTGTCGAATAATCGGGTCAAATTGGTCTGATTTCATCGTTTTTTGACCTTGTTTTGACCCGATAATGATGTTTCGACTGTTCGGAACTGGCGGTTTGCTGTGTTGCCTAAATGACGGCACATGGCTTTGTAACTGTTACTCGTCGGCCTTTGCATCTGTACTTATGTATACTTTTCTACTTGCTTATCAACCGCTCAATTTCCTTGTCGGTGAGATAGGGGAGGATCTTGTGGAAGTGGGCTGTGAGACGTTGATGCGACTCTTCGGGTGTGCAGTTTGAATGACAGGCTTCGTTGCCGAAGTAGTTTTCGGGGGTGGTGAGCAGCGACCAACCCCAGCCATACTTGTGGCCGTGTCTGTCGTGGGGATAGACGAAGTCCTCGGTCACTATCCAACTGCCCATCTGCAGACGTGAGACGTGGCTGTCGAATCTGCTACGCATTCTGGGGCCGGTGAAGTCGCATGCCTTGCGCAGTTCGCGTGTAATCATACTTCCGTTCATTGAGAGGATGTCGAGGATGGTGGCTTCGATGCTTCCTTCTTCGGGACGGGGATGGATGCTGCGGCGGTAGTTGCAGAAGTCGGGCCACCACTCGCGAGTGATGAATGTGGCTTTCTGGTCGAAGAACTTTCCGTAGGCACAGCCGCTTTCGCGTATGATGTCGCCTTTCCATTCCCATAGCTGCCATTCCCAACCACCGTCGGGCAACACCATGTACTGGCATTCCTCGTCGAGCACAGCTTCTGCCGACCATTGCGTGATGCCCATGTTGAGCAACGGCAGAAAGCCTATCTTGCTTATGTAGTCCATCAGTTCAGGGCATGAATGTAGTTTCTTGTCAGCCATGTTTTTCTGCGTCATTGTTGGTGAATCTGTCCTTGGATTGCCATGTGTCGTGTCTTATCTTTTCCTCAATACCAGCCAGGGCGCTATGCCGTGGTGTTTGGCTGTACGGTAGGATGCTGCTTTGTCTGGATAGTAGGCTGTGCCGTCGGCTGCACGATAGAATCCGCTCTCGATTCCGCCGGTGAGATAGATGGCATCCACATAGCCGTATTCGCGCAGTGCATCGGCAAAATCCCAGAGGGTTTCGGGGTTCCGGGTCTCGATGATGCATATGCGGTCGTTGGCAGTGCGTGCCAGGGCTTTGCGCTCCACTTTGCCGTGAAGGTAGAATCGCCTTGGCAGTTCGCCGTTGGATACGAGCATGAACTGGCGGAAGTATGATCCGTCGTGATCGATCATGTGATCTTTCATGTCATCGAAGCGTGATATTCCGATGACTATGTTCCCTCCCTTGATGGCACAGTAGCCGAGGCGTGACACATCGCTCTGCTTCTCCTCGCCGTCAATCACCAGCGAACCGAGGTATTTGCCTGTGGTTGTGTAGTCGGCTGTGCGCACGTACATCATCACGTTGCGGTCGGCTGTGTCGGGTTCCACGAGTGTCATCTCTGCCTTTACGTTGTGAAGCTCATAGACGTTGATTGCCACTCCGAGCACTGAATCGGTCTTCAGTACCACTTCCGACGGTCCGTCTTTCGGTTTCATTTGGTCGAGTTTCTTGATGTTGTCTTTCGGTGACACAGATATGCTTACGCCAATGTCGAAATAGTAGTTGTAGGTGCGGATGGCTCCGTAGCAGCCCAGCATCAGAATGATGATGGCAACAATCCACAGTATTCGTATGCCCCAGGTCTTCAGCTGGTTGCGTTTCTTTTTCTTGGTGTATGAACTGGTGTCTTCTCCTTCGTCATCACACTCAATGGTGATGACGGGTTCTTCAAGTATTTCTTGTGAAGAACTGCATTTGTTGGTGTCCTCAATCGTGAAGATTGGCTTCTCCTGTATGTCGTTGTCGTCTGTACGTTTCATAATCCTTTACTTTTCTTGTTCCAAAACGGTTTTCAACTCTTTGAGTGCCTCTCTCGAAGCCTTCAGCTTGAAGTCCTGCATCATGCGGTGGTCCATGAGTTTTAGCACTTGGCTGGTGATGTTGATGGCATACACAAAGTTTTTGTTCACAATAAGGCTTTTGCCTACGCGTGCAAAGAAATTGTATTTCAGTTTGCCCAGAGATTCCACGAAGTAGTGCAGTTGGAATGTCATCGTCACCACTTCGCCGTTGAAGAGGTGCACGTCGCAGTAGTTGCCGGAAGCCTCGATGTAGGCAATGTCTTCCGTCGGAACTATGAACAGTCCCACTGATGTGGATATTTTCAGTTTTTCCATTGGATATTGTAGTAAATCATGTCTGGTCCTTGTTTTCAAGGGTCTTTACATATAAACGTAAGATCGCCAATTTTGTTTCGTTGTCACTGTATTTTTTCGTCTTCCCCCTTGTTTATTTGCATTGTTTATTCTTGACTTTGTTCTTTTTGTTTTTTGTTTGACGATGCAAAGTTATGGCAAAGAATTTACACTGACGAAGATTTGTCGGCGGCTTGTATGAAATGGTGGGGAGGATGTATGAACTGAAATGCGAAGCTCCGGCATTGGCAATTTATGGAACCAACTTGAAAAGCCCAGTTGCCGCAATGGAAAATTCTGATGTCCGTCGGCAAAAACACTTGTATGATTGTTGCTGTCTCTGAATTCTTTAGTAACTTTGCACCTGTCCCATGCTTACGATTGTTGCAGGGACTAAAACATGACAAAAACGAATGTAAGTTATATGCGGTTTGATATGAATATGAGAATGATGGCGGCAACAGTGTGCGTGGGCATTATGTGCACATGTCCGTCGGTGTATGCCGGGAATAGGAGTACTGCCGGAGATGAGAACACAACGGACAATGGCAAAACAATGTCATTGGCAGGAAAGTGGATCGTGGTGATTGACGGAAACTCAGCGGAGCGGACAATAGAACTTCCGGGGACTATTGACTCCAATGGATTGGGATCCGCTCCGACTGACACAACCGAAACCACCCACCTCACACGCATATCCAGTTACAAAGGAAAAGCCACCTACACCCGAGATATCAACATTCCAAATTCGTGGAAGAAGAAACCGCTTATGCTCCTGCTTGAGCGCACAAAGCCCACATGGGTTTATGTGGACGGCGTGCTCATCGATTCGTGCAACAACATCAGCACTCCCCATCGCTACCGTCTGCCGGCAGTGAAGGCCGGCATGCACCGGATCACCGTCGTGGTCGACAACTCTCGCGGTGTGCCCGGACAAATATATGCCTCCAGCCATGCCTACACTGAAGACACGCAGACCAACTGGAACGGTATTGTGGGACGGATGGAACTGGGCATCAGTGAAGACAAAAAGTTGAATAAGAATTCTTTCGATGTCCAGGCTAGGAATATCCCGGGCACTTGGGACACTTCCACATTCCGCATCGAAGGTTCTCACTTCACTCTGAACGGCCACAAGATATTCCTGCGTGGCAAGCACGATGCTGCTGTATGGCCGCTTACCGGTTATGCGCCTACCGACATTGATTCGTGGCTTGGCTATTTCTACACGCTCTGCGACTATGGCATCAATCATGTGCGTTTTCACTCATGGTGTCCGCCCGAGGCAGCCTTTGCCGCAGCCGACAGCGTCCACATATTCCTCCAGCCCGAACTTCCGTTCTGGGGTTCGTTCGATGACAAGGACTCCACTCTTATGGCGTTTCTCCACAAGGAGGGAGTGAATATCCTCTGTGAATACGGTCACCATCCGTCGTTCCGCATGATGGCACTGGGCAACGAACTGTGGGGAAGTGTGGAGAAGATGAAGGAGTTTGTAGGCGACTTCCGCCAAATTGCACCCGACAAGTACTACACCTTCGGTAGTAACTACTATCTTGGCTATCAGGGTGTCAAACCTGGCATGGACTATTTTACCACCTGTCGCATCGGTGGAGAAGGGTGGGGAAACTACAATACCCACACGCGCGGTTCGTTCTCCTTTGCCGATGCCTACGACGGTGGAATGATAAACCATTTCTATCCTAATACAAACCTCAATTTCGATGAGGCTTGCGACAAGGCTGGCATCCCGATAATATCCCACGAGACAGGACAATTCCAAACCTATCCTGACTATGACGAGATGAAGAAATATACGGGCGTGCTCCGTCCGTACAACTATGAAATGTTCCGCCGCAGGCTTACCAATGCAGGTATGATCTCGCAGGCAAAAGACTTCCACGAGGCGTCAGGCCTGTGGAGTGTGAAACTCTACAAGGCTGACATCGAGATGGATTTGCGCACTCGCAACATGGCTGGTTTCCAGTTGCTCGACCTCCAGGACTATCCCGGACAGGGAAGTGCCTTTGTCGGCATTCTCGATGCCTTCATGGACTCCAAACATCTCGTCACCGTGAGGGAATGGCGCCAATGGTGTTCGGAGGTCGTTCCGCTGTTCGTAGCCGACCGCTTCTGCTACGAGTCGGGCGACACGTTGCGTGCCTCGCTGCAGATTGCCAACTATGGCGAGTCGTCGCTCCAGGGCAAAACCCTCTACTGGCAGTTGGCTGGCAAGGAAGGGGCGCTCAGCATTCCCGACGGCGAGGGACTCATCGATGTAGGGACCATCACTTATCCCGTCAACGTGGGCCATGCCACGAAATACACACTGCTGATTGGCGTAGATGGCACCGACTACCACAACACCTACGACCTGTGGTTCTATCCTCACGCGCGCATAAATAAGAAAAGTGTAGTCGTGACCCATGAACTTACTTCCGACATTGCCTGCCAGTTGGAGAATGGGGCAAACGTGCTGTGGATGCCTGACTCGTTGCCCCACACAGTGGACGGACTTTTCCAGACCGACTACTGGAACTACCGCATGTTCAAGACCATCTGCGAGAACAATAAGAAGACCGTTTCGCCAGGCACTCTCGGCATCCTTACCCGTCCCGACCATCCGATCTTCAATGCTTTTCCCACGGAGAAGCACACCAACTGGCAGTGGTTTGACGTGATAAAGAATTCCCATCCATTGGTGCTCGACAATTTCCCGGTGGATTATCTGCCGACAGTGCAGGTAATCGACAATGTGGAGCGCAACCACAAACTCGGACTAGTCATGGAGTGGCAGGTGGGAAAAGGCAAACTGTTGCTCTGCATGAGCAATCTGGAGAAAGTGGCTTCTGCCGGACATCCCGAGGGTTGTGCCTTCTATGAGTCTGTGCTCAATTACATGCGTTCGTCAGACTTCAAGCCAACGTCATCCATCACTGTCGACCGTCTGCAGCAACTTCTCTCGTCGGAACCACGCCAGGCACACCTCAAGGAGCTCAACAATATCTCGCAGTATTAGTCGCGTGGATTGCTTTACACCATGTGGCATGACTTTTTCTTCGTCTCGAATGTTCTAAAATCAAGATCGTGTTTGCTTATTCTTCGTCCCAAAAAGCAGTCTCGATTTGCTTTGCTTTAAGTGTTGTGTTGCTGCTTTCGAGGATTGCATTTGTGGTGATGAGTTTTGTAGTTTCCATTGCTGGTGCTATGTAGAATTTCTTTGCTTTCATGTCCATTCAATTTAATGTATTTCTATTTGGGTGCAAAGTTACGAATATAAGTTGAGATGCAGGCTCATTCATGCTGTTTTTCCTCTCCGAGTGGAGCGTTTCATTTCCGTGACTAGACCATTTCCTTTCTCTGACTGGAAAAATAATTTTCTCTGGTTGGGGGCAAAAACGGAGGTTTGAGACTGTTGGTTTTGTATCACACTTTGTTCTGAATGAAACATCTGGCGGTGGGATTGTTTTTACTGCCATAATTTGTTCCGTCGGTTGGTTTACTGTCAGAGATAAGTAGCGTATATTTGCAGCAATGAAATTAATAACTGAAAACGATTAAAACGATGAAACAATTTTTCATGACAATTTTGCTGGGCATCGTGGCTTTGGTGGCAAGTGCTCAGAAACCCGATCCGGATTTCTACATCTTCTTGTGTTTCGGACAGTCGAATATGGAGGGTAATGCACGCCCTGAGGCTCAGGACTTGGTGAGTCCAGGTCCGCGATTCTTGTTGATGCCTGCGGTGGACTTCCCCGACAAGGGACGCAAGATGGGCGAGTGGTGTGAAGCCTCTGCTCCGCTCTGCCGTCCCAACACTGGTCTGACTCCTGCCGACTGGTTTGGCAGAACGCTCGTGAGTTCGTTGCCCGACAATATTAAAATAGGTGTCATTCATGTGGCAGTAGGCGGCATCGACATCAAGGGTTTCCTGCCCGACAGCATCAAGAACTATGTGAAGACTGCTCCGCAGTGGATGAAAGGCATGCTTGAGGCTTACGACAACAATCCGTACCAACGTCTCGTGACTTTGGCAAAGAAGGCGCAGAAGGACGGAGTGATAAAGGGTATTCTGATGCATCAGGGCGAGACCAACACTGGCGACCCGAAGTGGGCAGGCATGGTGAAGCAGGTGTACGACAACTTGTGTGGCGATCTGAAACTGAAACCGGAGGATGTGCCTCTCTTTGCCGGCAACATTGTGCAGGCTAATGGTGAGGGCGTGTGCATCGGCTGCAAGAAACAGATTGACGAACTTCCCAAGACTCTCCACACCGCACAGGTGATTTCGTCTGACGGTTGCACCAATGGTCCCGACAAACTCCACTTCGATGCAGCAGGCTACCGCGAGTTGGGTTGCCGCTATGGCGAGGCAGTTGCACGTTTCCTTGGTTTCACGCCCAAGCGCCCGAAGATTGAAATGAATATCAAGAAGATGGAAGTGCCGGCTGACGCGTTCATCGCAGAAACCACCGTTCCCGGCAATCAGTTCCCGAAGATCGACAAGCAGCGCCGTGGCTATTTCTATGTGAAAGCACCTGATGCCCCAAGTGTGGTGCTCGACATCTGCGGCAAGAAATACAACATGCAGAGCGATGGCGAGGGCGGATGGACCGCTGTCACCAATCCGCTCGTGGCAGGTTTCCACTACTATTTCATGAATATCGGCGGAGTGAACTTCATCGACCCGGCTACGGAGACCTTCTTCGGTTGCAACCGTGAGTCGGGTGGCATCGAAGTGCCCGAAGGTCCGGAAGGCGATTACTACCGTCCGCAGCAGGGCGTGCCCGCAGGCCAGGTGCGCAGCATTTACTACTACAGCAACGAGCAGAAGACCTGGCGTCATGCCATGGTCTACACGCCGGCTGAATATGAATTGAAGGCAAACCAAAAGAAACACTATCCGGTGCTGTATCTGCAGCACGGCATGGGCGAGGACGAAACTGGATGGAGCAAGCAAGGACACATGCAGCACATCATGGACAACGCTATACATAAAGGAGTGGCTGTGCCGATGATTGTGGTGATGGAGAGCGGCGACATCAAATCTTCGTTCGGTGGCGGTGACCGTAGTGCCTATGGCAGTTCGTTCTATCCAGTTCTGCTCAACGACCTGATTCCATACATCGACGCCAACTTCCGCACAAAGACCGACCGCGACCACCGTGCTATGGCTGGACTCTCGTGGGGCGGACACCAGTCGTTCGACGTGGTGATGAACAACCTCGACAAGTTCTCCTACCTCGGCACATTCAGCGGAGCCATCTTCGGTCTCGACCTCAAGACTGCCTACAACGGCATCTTCACCCGGGCTGACGAACTCAACAAGAAACTCCACTACCTCTTCATGATGAGTGGCACCGAGGGTATGGACAAGATGTTCAACACACGCAAGCAGGTGGAAGACCTCAATGCCCTGGGTGTGAATGCCCACTTCTACGAGAGCACAGGCACCGACCACGAATGGCTTACCTGGCGCCGCGGACTGAATGAGTTCATCCCACACTTGTTCAAAGAGTAGACTCATAATCTGAGAAGAAGAACATGAAGATGTAGAACCTCTCACAACTGGGATGGAATAACATAAACATGTGGGGCCTCCCACAACCCGAGTCGGAGAACATAAACTTGGACTTTTTGAAACAAGACTATAAACAGTCTGAAATAATATTTGTAACTTTGCCTACAGAAATAGGCGTAATGCCAGCGCAGACCAGTCCCTCGCAGATTGTCTGCGCTGTGTTGCGTAAGAACCACAGAAAAGTACTGAAACAAAATGAACCAATTCACGAAATTAATCGCAGTCCAACTCTCACTGGGAGAGCAGGCGGTAGACAATACACTGGCACTGATTGAGGACGGATGCACCATCCCTTTCATTGCCCGCTACAGAAAAGAGAAGACAGGACACCTCGACGAGGTTAACATCGCTGCCATTGCCCGTGCCAACGAGAAGTTGAAGGAGGTGGCAAAGCGCAAGGAAACCATTCTGAACACCATCAGTGAACAGGGCAAACTGACTGATGAACTCAGGTCCCGCATCAACCAATGCTGGGACGCAACCGAACTGGAGGACATCTATCTGCCCTACAAACCGAAGCGCAGAACCCGTGCACAAGTGGCAAGGGAACTGGGACTCGAGCCTTTGGCACAAGTCATCATGCTGCAGCGCGAGGGCAACATTATGCAGGTGGCAAAGAAGTTCGTTGGCGACAAGGTGGCTGACGTCAGTGCTGCCATCGACGGAGCCAAGGACATTATTGCCGAGAATATCAGCGAGAACGAGTTCAGCCGCAATTCCGTACGTCAGCGTTTCCGCCATGGGGCAGTCATCACCTCAAAGGTGGTGGCCAAGATGAAGGACGACGACGAAGCACAGCGTTTCTCCGATTACTTCGATTTCTCCGAACCGCTCAAGAAATGCTCTTCCCACCGTTTGCTTGCCATGCGCAGGGGAGAGGCATTGGGCTTCCTCCGTGTCAGTATCTCGCCCGACGACGATGAATGCGCCGACCGTCTGAAGCAACGCTTCGTGCGCGGCAGAGGCGACTGCCAGTCACTGGTGGCAGAGGCAGTCGACGATGCATACAAGCGACTCATAAAACCGAGCATCGAGACCGAGTTCGCATCATTGAGCAAGCAACAGGCTGACGACGAGGCAATATCTGTGTTTGCCGAGAACCTGCGCCAACTCTTGCTGTCGGCTCCGTTGGGACAGAAACGTGTGATGGCTGTCGACCCGGGATTTGCCAATGGCTGCAAGACCGCATGCCTCGACGAACAGGGCAACCTGCTGCACCACGAGATAGTCTATCCGCATCCTCCACGCAACCGTCGTGCAGAGGCTACTGTGGCGCTCAAGCGTATGGTGAAGCAGTTCCACGTTGAGGCAATGGCAGTGGGCAATGGTACGGCAAGCCGTGAGACGAGCGACTGGTTACATTCCATAGAGTTCGACCATCTGGTTGACATCTACGTTGTGAGCGAGGACGGTGCTTCCATCTATTCGGCTTCGAAGACAGCCCGCGACGAGTTCCCCGATGAGGATGTCACTGTGCGCGGAGCCGTCTCCATCGGCAGACGCCTGATGGACCCGTTGGCAGAACTCGTAAAGATTGACCCGAAGAGCATTGGGGTGGGGCAGTACCAGCATGATGTCGACCAGACAAAACTGAAGAAAGGACTCGACTCCGTGGTGATGAGTTGTGTGAACTCAGTGGGAGTCAACCTCAATACCGCTTCCCAGCATCTCCTGACTTACGTAAGCGGACTGGGTCCCGTTTTGGCAAAGAACATCGTCGACTACAGGCGTGACAACGGAGCCTTCACCTCGCGTGCCCAACTGAAGAAAGTGCCGCGTCTCGGACCTGCAGCCTACGAACAGTGTGCCGGCTTCCTCCGCATTCCCGGTGCCAGGAACCCTCTGGACAACAGTGCAGTGCATCCCGAACGCTACGCCCTTGTCGAGACCATGGCAAAGGACCAGGGAGTCACCGTGAAACAACTTGTCGACAACAAGGAACTGCAGAAGAAAATCGATATAAAGAAATATGTTTCGGCAGAAGTCGGCATCCCGACTCTTTCCGATATCATGGCAGAACTATTCAAACCCGGGCTCGACCCACGCGGCAAAGTAGGGAAGTTTGAGTTTGATGCATCGATAAAGACCATGGAAGACTTGCGTGTCGGCATGGTAGTCCCTGGCATCGTGACCAACATCACTAATTTCGGTGCATTTGTCGATATAGGTGTCCATCAGGACGGCTTGGTCCACGTTTCTCAGTTGACAGACCGCTTTGTGAGCGATCCCAACGATGTCGTGAAACTCCATCAGCACGTACGTGTCCGTGTAGCCGATGTCGACCTCAAGCGCAAGCGCATCTCCCTCTCGATGATCGGGATTTAGGATTCGTACTATCATCACAAGTCAAAGATTTGCATTGCTAAGGAACTGTGTTTTCTGCTTTTCTATAGAGTCCCTTTCTTTACCTGAAGTGGAGCGGATCACTTGTGTGACATTTTATGTTGTCGGTCATTTCATCAGATATAGGGGACTGCGGTCGGTTCCGGTTTTCACCATTATGCCTTGATTGCAAAAGTAGTTCAGGAATAAGCGTGTGGTATATTTGGTCAAACCGGCATAGACGGAAAAGCTGCTGACTGTCACCCCATCTTCTGTCTTGAGAAATTCCTTTATTTTTTCAAGCACTGTTTCGGGTGTACTGTTGGGCATACTTCCTTTCGGATAGTGTTGTCGGATGAAATGCATGTCTTCGCCTATATCACGCAGAAGACTTGCCTCCGGACGAAAATTGATGCCGGAAATACATATGTCATCACCTGTTATCTCGCTCGTTTTGCCGGTATTGGATTCTTTCAGACCTGCAGACAGAGAGAAATAGCCAATCTCGGGAATATAGACACGCCGCCCTTCGCGCATTTCGATTACGAAGAAGTCACGCAATGCTGACAATACATCTTCCGCTGTGCCCCTTGAGAATGTACTTCTGTTCTGCATGGCTTCTATTGCCTGCTTTTCATCCTTCGCCTTGTATTGCAAGAGATGTGCATATTTGCGCTTCTTTCCCTTTCCGTCAACATTCTTCAGGATGCGGATTTCAAACTTGCGCTCACAGAGATGAGGATTTTTTTTTGATTTGGACTTTCCTTTTGCCATATAATTCCCGTATCAAGGTGAATAATATATCTGTTTCAAGTGCAAAGATACATCATAGTGACTGAATATTCATCTGATGTGCGGAATATTTAAGTTTCTTTATATCGAAAGAATGGTAGTGTCGGTGTTTGTCCACGTGACAAACGCATGTTTGCCACGTGACGTATATATGTTTGTCACGTGACGTACAAGTGTTTGTCACGTGATATACATGCAGATGGATTGGTCTGTTTGTGCATCACGGGAGTTAGCATACATGGTATGTCGCTGTATGTTTCGCAGATGAGATTTGTAAAGTGAACGAAGTTCTGTGGATTGTAAAACTTTTTGTCCCGAATAATTCGACTTTGAGAATGCCGTGCGGCACGCTTGATTATTGAAGTGAATAACACGAATCTTCTTAACCCACATTGCAGCTATGTCTCATGTAACCTCTTGAATCTCAAAAGCAATTTTTGGGGGGAACCCCGAATTGGGTGTAGCATGGATTTTCGTTTTCCCAAAGGCTTGTTGTTTATGTTCAGCAGGTCGTAGATGTCGGACAATTTACTCTCAGCCTCCGTGCTCTGCCTGATACTGATGACGCGGCCGTCTTCCGTTTCCACCTTTGTCGTTACGATGACCTGCGTGCTGGCGATGCGCATGACCTCGTTCCACCTTACATTCTGATGGCCCTTTACCTTGAGGCGATGTTTGGTGACGTAGACCACCCAATAGGCAAGTATGTCAAGGTTGAGGTGAGCCTTGACACTTCCGTCACTTTTGTGGAAGACGGGACGTATGTCCAGGTCTGTCTTCAGGATATGGAAGGTTTCCTTGACGGTACGTATGACATTGTAGAATTTCCAGATGTTCAGTTCCCGGGTTTCGTCCAGACTTGTCAGCAGGGCGTATTTGCCGTGAAATTTCCTTGTATTAACTACTTTCTAGTGCTTGCAGGCTTGCCTGTACATG
Organism: Bacteroidaceae bacterium; assembly: GCA_963640465.1. Lineage (GTDB taxonomy): Bacteria > Bacteroidota > Bacteroidia > Bacteroidales > Bacteroidaceae > Colivivens. Next base: position 14,421 of record CAVHYP010000056.1, read on the forward strand.
GACCGCTCCTTGGCCGCCTTGGCATCACTGTCTACCAGCAGGGCCTTTACCGGAGTGCCGTCCATGTTGACATGATCCATTTGCAGGCGTATCTGCTGGCCCTTGTTGTCGGCGTGCTCCACATCTTGTTGCCTGTATCTCTATATTGAAAAAGTTTCATTCCCGGTACTCCGTAGGGTTCATGCCGAGATTGTGGGCTACGTAGCGACTGAAATAGGCTGGCGATGAGAACCCAAACATATCGGATATCTGCACAAACGTAAGACTCTTGTCACGCAGCATGCGTGAAATGTCGAGTACAGTATAGCGATTTATCCAAAAATTGGCTGCATAGCCACTTGCTTTCTTCGACACTTCAGATAGATATTTCGACGTGACGCAGAGCTTGTCGGCATACCACGTCACTTCACGGTGTTCTCGATATTCACCCGTCTCGAGCAGACGGATGAAGCCGTTCATGATGGCAGCATATTGCGTGGTGACATCAGGCTCGTCGTAAAGCCGCGAGTGGAAGTCGAAGAAATCGAGTATCAGCGTCTGCACGGCATTGATCATCAGCTCGCGGTAGAAGTGATGGTCGGTTTCAAGAATGCGCTGCTGCAGGTTGTCGAAATTGCGCAGGCACTGGGCAAACATCACGGGCGTGAGGTGCATGATGGGGTTGAGGAATAGCGCCAGTTGCCCCTTCATGCCGTAGTTGCTTTGCGGTGTGCTAAGCACAATGAATGGAGCTGCGACATATACCATCTTTATGCGAAAGTCTAGGCCATGCTCGATATGTTCCACGAGTTTGCCACGGCGCACAATGAGCAGGTCGCCTGCCTGCATTGTCATCTTCTGATCGCACCATTCGAATGTGC
>CAVHYP010000057.1:0-13952 GCA_963640465.1 Bacteroidaceae bacterium
CAATTCGGGGTCCAAAAAAAATTGCTTTTGAGGTTCAAGAGGTTACATGAGATATAGCTGCAATGTGGGTTAAGGCACAAGTGGAAGATGGTGCATGGAGTAACCTAGAAATCCCGGAGTCCGTAGGGAGTGAAGCGGAAGACAGCTCATGGAATGGTTATTACTTTGTTTACAGCGCACTATACCCACGCTCGCTTTAACGCCCTCGGAAAGGAGTAGTTCCTATTTACATCCACTAAGACCGCCTGCGCAAACATCTGAAATCAGATAAATTAATCCGAAATTTTGATGATATTTACAAAGATGCCTTTCTGCCCTTCATTTCGCTCCCTATCACCAAGATTTTTTTCTCTGACCAGGAAAATAAATTTCTCTGACCAGGAAAGTAAAACGGGCTGATTTACGAGGCTTGTCTCCCTCGTTGCGAAGCACGAATTTATCCCAAATTTAACGTTTTCAGATTTTTAGTTCTTCACACGTTTCTTATCCCCATATTCAAGTGTTTCATGTATGGTATTACGACAGTTGTCCCGCCCCCTATCCCCGCAGTTTCCATTCAAGAACCATGAGAAACCCATGAAAACTTCGAGTGTTAAAATGGCGAGAACTGACGTTATTACCCATGAAGTTCGTGCTCAAACCCACGGAAACATGGCATTTTTAAGGGGTAAACTGTCAGAAAATCGCTGTTTACTGCACTCAACTGTCATATAGTTTTATTCTATTAACATTCGCACGACATTAATATTAATATTCAGCAGTTTGTGGATTTTATTAAGATACCTTACACAACAGAGACAGTTATGACAGCTATTTTTAAGACACCCCTACATTTGCACATTTCTGCCTTTTTCTATATAACTATCTAATTATTAGTTACATAAACCACGCAAGCCGGGAAAGATCCAACATGTGGGTACCTTATTTTTTTACTGTCATACCGTCATAACTGTCATGAATGAGGCAATTCGAGGCTTTTCGAATGGAAATAAGTGAAAGTTTTGAATCCGCTCAAGGAGACATTGAACAAAGATGGTTGTCGGCTACACCATGGCGAGAAAATTTGCACGAAACCAATATTCGAATCCATCCGGATGTCTACTCCCTCCCCACTGAAGAGGGCAGGAGAGAGGCATCTATATTAATGCCAAGCGGTATCTGTGTCGATTTTGTAGCGGTAGATTCGGGCGAGCTTCATGTCGAAGATGAGAGTTGAATAGGCTGGGATGTATGCCGAAGTGTATTCGGATGTGCCATAACCGAGATAGTATGGTACGTACACGAGCCAGCGGTCGCCTTCGTGCATCTTCATTAGCGCAGTACTGAATCCTACGATGTTCTGGCTGACGCAGAAGATGGTAGGCACATCGGTTGCCTCATTCAGTGCGCTACCGCTGTAGCTCTTTCCGAAGCTGTAGCCTTGTGGGTGTTGCGTGGTTGGCATGAGGCTTCCGTAGTAGTGCACTCGTATAGAGTCGGAATACAGGGGACTGGTGGTTCCAGTCCCTGTTTCCAGTTTCTTCACGTAAATGAAGTATTCATTATGTCCCAGATACAATTCTGTGGAGTCGCCTATGGTGTATGCCTTGATGATTTCCCATGTGCCGTCAGCATTTGTGGCGGCTACGTTGGCGATGGAATCGATGAAATGTTCGTTGCGATCTTTCCAGTTTGCGTATTCATCGACTTCGTCTTGTTCGCTGCAAGAACAAATCAGACATGTTGATGTCAACAATACACTCAATGCATGGTTTATGTACTTCATTACGGTGGTCATAATCAGTTGTTCAGTTTCTTGAGAAGGCTGGTGATTGTCACCTTGTCTTCGATGATTCCCTTCAAATCTGCGATGTTCACTCTCTCCTGTTCCATGGTGTCGCGGAAGCGGATGGTAACGGTGTTGTCTTCGATTGTCTGATGATCGACAGTGACGCAATAAGGCGTTCCTATAGCGTCCTGACGGCGGTAGCGCTTGCCGATTGAGTCTTTCTCGTCGTACTGGCAATTGAAGTTGAACTTCAGGTCGTTCAGTATCTCGCGTGCCTTTTCTGGTAGTCCGTCTTTCTTGGTGAGTGGCATGATGGCAAGTTTCACTGGTGCCAGAGCTGCCGGCAGTTTGAGTACGACTCGTGTTTCGCCGTTCTCCAGTGTCTCTTCCTGATAGCTGTGACACATCACAGAGAGGAACATACGGTCAACTCCGATGGATGTCTCGATGACGTATGGGGTGTATGACTCGTTGAGCTCTGGGTCGAAGTACTTGATGCTCTTGCCTGAGAATTTCTCGTGCTGTGAGAGGTCGAAGTTGGTGCGGCTGTGAATTCCTTCCACTTCCTTGAATCCGAATGGCATCTTGAACTCGATGTCTGTTGCCGCATTGGCGTAGTGTGCCAGTTTTTCATGGTCGTGGAAGCGGTAGTTCTCGGCTCCGAAACCAAGGTTCTGGTGCCATGCCATACGTGTCTTCTTCCATGTCTCAAACCAGTTGAGCTCTGTGCCCGGCTTGATAAAGAACTGCATCTCCATCTGCTCGAACTCTCTCATGCGGAAGATGAACTGGCGTGCTACGATCTCGTTGCGGAATGCCTTTCCTATCTGTGCTATTCCAAATGGAATCTTCATGCGTCCGGTCTTCTGCACGTTCAGATAGTTGACAAATATTCCCTGTGCTGTTTCCGGGCGCAGGTAGATGGTAGACGAACCGTCGGCTGTGCTTCCGAGTTCGGTCTTGAACATGAGATTGAACTGGCGTACTTCAGTCCAGTTTCTTGTTCCGCTTATTGGGCATACAATTTGCTCATCGAGGATGATTTGTCGCAGCTCGTTGAGGTCCATGGCGTTCATTGCCTGCTTGTAACGCTCGTGTAGTGCATCGCGCTTTGCCTGCTCTTCAGCTACTTTCAGACTTGTCTCGCAGAATTTCTGCTCGTCGAAGGAATCGCCGAAGCGTTTCTTTGCCTTTGCCACTTCCTTCTCGATTTTCTCGTCGTATTTGGCAATCTGGTCTTCGATGAGCACGTCTGCGCGGTAGCGTTTCTTTGAGTCCTTGTTGTCAATCAATGGGTCGTTGAATGCGTCAACGTGTCCGGAAGCCTTCCAGATGGTTGGGTGCATGAATATCGCAGAATCGATGCCAACAATATTCTCGTGCATGAGCACCATGCTCTGCCACCAGTACTGCTTGATGTTGTTCTTCAACTCGACTCCGTTCTGTCCGTAGTCGTACACTGCTCCCAGTCCGTCGTAGATGTCACTTGAAGGGAATACGAACCCATATTCCTTGCAGTGTGACACTACTTTCTTAAATACATCTTCTTGTGCCATTTTATTTCTTGTTTTTTTGTTTCTCCTGTTGATTTTGCTCCAGGCTATTTGCCTCACGAGCCTATAATTGGGGCAAAGGTACGAAAAATAATCGTAAGAATAAGCCCTTAAGTGTAATTATACTTTATTATTAAAGGTAATTATACTTTCCGGTCCCATATTGAAGAGTAGGTCTGCAATGCTCAGGTCGGAAAGAAAACCGTGCTTGTCGCTGAAAACTTGGTAGTACTTGCGTATGGGGACATTGGCATCGCACGACAGTTTCACGTTTCTCAAGCCGATCAGACAGACGATGAGTTCATGCAGTTCGAGGTTGAAGTCCACCAGAAATTCTTGATTTCCTTCGTAGATTCGCAGGAAATCGTCCCGATAGTACTGGAAGAAAGGGCTGTTGAAGTAGGTTGACTCCAAAGCATGCCAGTGCTTGCGCCTCCATACGTCGTGTTCACTTATCCTTACGTCCTTGAGTAGTTGTGATTTGTGGACGGACTTCTGCACCGGTATGGTCAGTTGTAATGGTCCGTTGGGAGAGTCGATCAGGCAGTGGTTGAAGTTTGCATGCTTGTCGAACTTCACTTCGTTGTAGGACGCAGGCATGCCGTCTGCAATCCATCGCTGCCACCAACTTACTGGAGACAAATATCCTATAGTCGCACTCATCTGAATCCTTGTCTTTTTGAATCAAACACACTGCAAAGGTATAAATAATTCTCAAAACGGCAATGCCTGCGGACTTTATAGTCGCCACAAGTATCACCATGTCATTATTTTTGACTACCTTTGCAGAAGAAAATAAACTACATTATGACGAAAGCAATAATAACCGTTGTTGGCAAGGATACTGTGGGTATCATTGCCAAAGTGTGCACTCATCTTGCCGACAATCAGATTAACATTCTGGATATAAGCCAGACTATTGTGCAGGGCTACTTCAATATGATGATGATTGTCAGCATGGACAATTGCATCAAGGACTTTGGAAGCGTGACCGAGGAACTGGCCCAGTTGGGCGACGAGATAGGTGTGCAGGTGAAATGCCAGCTTGAGGATATCTTTAACAAAATGCACCGTATATGATTAACATCAACGAAGTGTTCGAGACCAACAAGATGATCGAACAGGAGAATCTCGATGTCCGCACCATCACCATGGGAATCAATCTGCTCGATTGCGCCGACCATGACTTGTCGGTCACTTGTGGCAAGATTAGGGAGAAGATAACCCGCTATGCCAGCAACCTAGTGAAGACAGGCGAGGAGATTTCGCGCGAGTTTGCCATCCCTATCGTCAACAAGCGCATATCGATTACACCGATATCCCTGGTTGGAGGCGCTTGTTGCAATACACCTTCTGATTATGTGCAGATAGCCAAAACTCTCGACCAGGTGGCACATGAGGTTGGAGTGAACTTCATCGGTGGATACAGTGCTATCGTGTCAAAGGGCATGACCCGCAGCGATGAGCTCTTAATACGGTCTATCCCAGAGGCAATGGCTGAAACCGAGCGAATATGCAGTTCAGTCAATGTGGGTTCCACAAAGACCGGCATCAATATGGACGCAATCAGACTAATGGGTGAGATAATCAAACAGACAGCAGCCTTGACACGCGACAACGATTCCATCGGATGTGCCAAACTTGTTGTGCTCTGCAATGCCCCTGATGACAACCCGTTTATGGCAGGAGCATTCCATGGAGTGAGCGAGGCTGATGCCATCATCAATGTGGGAGTCAGCGGTCCAGGTGTAGTGAAGTACGCTCTGCAACAGATTCCCGATGCGAACTTTGAGGTCTTGTGCGAAACCATAAAGAAAACTGCATTCAAGATAACACGTGTCGGTCAGTTGGTTGCCCAGGAAGCAAGCAAGCGCTTGGGCGTGCCATTTGGAATAATCGACCTCTCGCTTGCACCCACACCTGCCATCGGCGACTCAGTGGCTGATATCCTTCAGTGCATAGGTGTAGAACGGGCTGGCGCACCGGGCACCACCGCAGCCCTGGCTCTCCTCAACGACCAGGTGAAGAAAGGCGGAGTCATGGCAAGCAGTTACGTAGGCGGACTCTCCGGTGCATTCATCCCAGTGAGCGAGGACCAGGGAATGATTGACGCAGTGGAGGCTGGAGCACTCACCATAGAAAAACTGGAAGCAATGACCTGTGTTTGTTCCGTTGGGCTCGACATGATAGCCATTCCTGGCACCACTACTGCCTCTACCATCTCTGGCATCATTGCCGATGAATCCGCTATAGGCATGGTCAACCAAAAGACCACAGCCGTAAGAATCATTCCGGTGGAGGGCAAGAAAGTAGGTGACACCGTTGAATTCGGAGGTCTGTTGGGCTATGCTCCTATCATGCCAGTCAACACGTTCAGTTGCAATCGGTTCGTCAACCGCCAGGGTCGCATACCTGCACCAATCCATAGTTTCAAGAACTAAATACCCCAATATAATCGCCCATAAGCCAAAAGTATGAACAACAGCATAGTACAAGCCGAATTGCAACAATGCAGGGAAATTCTTGCCAACCATTACCAACACGACAATCCCTTGCTCAACAGGGCACTTACGGCAATGAAAGAACGTTCGGGCAAGATGATGCGCCCGATGTTGGTTCTGCTGTCAGCCAAACTGTTCGGTGAAATCAACGGAAATACGCTCAATGCAGCAGTGGCATACGAGGCATTCCACACTGCCAGCCTCATCCACGACGATGTAGTTGACGAAAGCAACGAGCGACGTGGACAGGACTCGTTGAATTACACCGAAGGCAACAAGGTGGCAGTGCTTGTAGGCGACTATATACTTGCAATTGCACTGAAGAGCCTTTCAAAGACCCACAATACACAACTCGTGCATATCATGTCGGATGCAGCACAGGGACTTTCCAACGGTGAGTTGCTCCAACTGTTGAACATCTCCAACTCCAATTTGTCGGAAACCACCTATTACGACATAATCAGAAACAAGACAGCAGTGCTCTTCTCCGCTTGTGCCAAGTCGGGAGCCATCACATCGGGTGCAGGAGAAGATGATGTGGAGAACATGCGACAGTTCGGTGAATACACCGGCATGTGCTTCCAGATAAAAGACGATATCTTCGACAATCAGAACGACGACATAGGCAAGCCCACTGGCAACGACTTGCGCGAAGGCAAGATAACCCTGCCTACGATATATGCCCTCACCCATTCCGACATCAACCCAACGGAGATAGCTCGCAAGGTGAAAGACCGCATTGCTACGGAAGAGGAAATCCAGCACATACTGGAGTTCACCAGACAAAATCACGGAATTGAATACGCAACCAAGGTCATGCATGAATATGCAGACAAGGCATGCGGCCTCCTGAACAGATATCCGGACAGCGAAGTGAAGCAGGCGCTGATGGAATATGTGAACTATGTGATAGGAAGAAAATATTAGAAATGAAAATAACACTTCTACAGCAGGATACAGCGTGGCAGTCGCCACAGTTCAACCTCTGGAAAGTGGGAGAGGCAATCGACCGTAGCTTGGGATCAGACCTCTATCTGCTTCCCGAGATGTTTACGACTGGTTTCCTCACCTATCCCCAGTGGTTTGCCGAACATGCATCCAATCCCGAGACACTTCAATGGATGAAGCAGAAGGCAGCAGAAATCGACGGGGCAATATGTGGAAGTATAGCGGTGGAGGACAAAGGAAAGTACTACAACCGCATGTATTTCGTTGAGCCCAATGGAAAGGTGACACACTACGACAAGAGCCACCTCTTTACCTACGGCGGTGAAGGAAAACAATATACGGCTGGCGACGACCGAGTGATTGTGGAATTCCGCGGAGTCAAGATTCTGCTGGAGATATGCTACGACCTGCAGTTCCCTATGTGGAGCCGCAACAACACTGATGCAGAAGGCAACATACTGTACGATTTAATCGTGTATTCAGCCAACTATCCTTCTGTACGCAAGGCTGCATGGGAAACACTTCCCGTCGCCCGAGCAGTGGAGAACCAGTGCTATGTGGCAGCCTGCAACCGTATCGGTACTGATGATTACGGTGAGTACTACGGAGGCTCGAGGATTATACATCCCTATGGCCACACCATAGCCGAAGGACCGATAAACACTGAGTGTGAGATTACCGGTGAAATCGATATGCCGACACTCATCCGGTACCGCAAGAAATACCCGACGTTGCAGGATATTGTCTGGAACAAGTTCTATTAGAGGACGGAGAAACCGCAGTCTCTGATTCGACCGCAGCTGCTGATTCTATCGCAAATATCCGGTTTTACCGCAGATTCCTAACTCTATTACATCTGACTCCACAACATCTTCCGGATTTTGCCATAACTTTCAAGATACTTACATACAACGCATTATACCACCAACCTTATGAGAAATGATCGCCTTATAAAATCTTTGGTCATATTCAGCTTTGTGCTGACGATATGCAACTGCGTTTGTGCACAGACGGAGGAAAATGCACAGCTCAGTTGGGACGACTTTGTCCAGTCGCTCTACGATGAAGGAAATGAATACGATGAAGATGTCATCTCCGACCTTTATGATCTCTACCAACACCCATTTGAACTGAACAGTGCAAATGCCCAGCAACTCCAGCAACTGCCTTTTCTCACTACAGTGCAGGTTCTCGCAATACTTGATTACGTGAAGCGAAACCATCCGGTTCTGTCCGTCGGCGAACTCATGTACATACGTGAGCTCGACTATCCAACAAGAATGAAACTCCGGCTGTTTTGTTATGTCGATACATCGTCCGGCAATTCTTCGCAAGCTGTCAGTCTGCGCAATCTGCTGCAATACAGCAAGAATGAATTCATCTTGCGCTCAGATATTCCATTGTACACCAAGGAAGGGTTCAAGCCCAAGTCCGACAGCATACTTCTGAAATATCCTAACCGGGTCTACCAGGGAACACGCTACTACCATTCGTTCCGTTATCGTTTCGAGTCGATGCAGCATCTTTTTGCCGGTTTGCAAATGGAAAAAGACGTGGGAGAGAAAGGTGTGGACTATGTTGCAGGGTATGTGATGCTGCAGAAGATTGGCATGATACAGAAACTGGTGGCTGGGGACTATAAACTCAGTTTCGGACAGGGACTAGTAGTGAACAACTCAATGAGTTTCGGAAAAGTTTCATATCTCGCATCTTCATCGTCCATAAACCGTGGCATCAGCAAGCATTCGTCGATGTCGGAAGCAAACCATTTCAGAGGCTTGGCTACAACCTTGAGATTGTCCCGACATTTGAACCTGTCGGCATTCGCTTCCTATCAGGCAATCGACGGTACGATTGCCGCTGCCACTATCCAAGACCAGGAATGCGAAACGATTTCATCGCTAAAGCAGGATGGCTTGCATCGCACCATATTGGAGAAAAGTAAGAAAGGAAATGTAAAGGAACTGTCCGCAGGCGGTAATATCCAATATGTTGACAACAACTGGAATGTCGGCATCACCACCATGTACACACATCTCTCCGTCCCGTTGCTTCCCAAACACAACACTGAGTCGAGCCTTTACAGACAGTATAACCCACAAGGGAACGATTTCAACGCTACAGGCTTGAACTATTCCTTCCGCCATCGACGCTTCTCGTTTATGGGCGAGACCGCATTTGCATTGAATTACATGTTTGGAGAACAAGTAAATCAGGGAGCGGCAACCACCAACATACTAAGATATACTGCCAATTCCAATACCTCGCTTGCCCTCTTGCAGCGCTACTACGACAAACGCTATGCAACGCTCTATGCCAACAGCTTCGGTGAGAACAGTAGCCCTCAGAATGAGTCGGGATTATTTGCCGGCGTAAAATCGCAAGTGTTCAGCCGACTGTATCTGGAAGCCTATCTGGACTGTTTCGCTTTTCCGTACAGAAAATACCAGGTATCCGACAATTCCAACGGAATAGATGGTTCTGTCCGGGCAACATACGTCGTGTCCAACAAATCCACACTTATGGTCAATTACCGAATCAAGTCGAAGCAGAAAGACTATAACGCGGGGAAGGACGTAAAGGAACTGCACTATTACACTAACCAGAATCTGAAGATACAGTACAGCAGACAGTTCACGCCGGTATTCTCCACCAAAACAATCTTGTATGGCACTTATATCTTCAATCCAGACGTGGCAAACGAACAAGGTTTCTTGGTGTTGCAGAACATACGTTTCGCCAGCAAGGAACAGAGCAGCAAGCGGATTGACCTGATGTTGACTTACTTCAACACGACATCATACAATTCGCGGGTATATCTCTACGAACCATCATTGACCTATTCGTCTGGAATGACATCCCAGTACGGCCACGGCATGAGGGCCGTTCTTCTGTTGTCGTACCCCATAGTGAAGAATTTGTATGTCACGGGCAAGGCATCCATGTCAAAGTATTTCAACAGAGATACCATAGGCAGCAGTCTTGACAAGATAAATGCAAGCCATAGGGAAGACATCCAGCTGCAGCTACGATGGGTGTTGTAGATCCCGCCCGATTTGACACAGTCTGCAATTGTAACACAAATAGTGATTAATCCAATTCATAAATTGCCCATTCATTTGTCTGTTTACATCTTTTGTAATAAGTTATTGGTGTTTAGTGAGCCGTCATATGATTAAAATTCGTAACTTTGCCGCAAACGTACAAAACAACAAAAACATGTCATATACTAGAATCACAGCTGCGGAAGCTGCTGCACTGATCAAGAATGGCGACAATATCGCCCTCAGCGGTTTCACTCCCGCAGGTACAGCGAAGGCTGTAACAGCCGAAATCGCAAAGAAAGCTCACAGCGAGCATGAAGCAGGAAGAGAGTTTCAGATAGGTATTTTCACTGGTGCATCCACAGGCCAGTCCTGCGATGGCATCCTCTCCAACGAGCATGCCATTCACTACAGAGCGCCATACACCACCAATCCTGATTTCCGTAAACACGTGAACGGTGGTGAGTTTGCTTACAACGACCTTCATCTCGGCATGATGGCACAGGACCTTCGCTATGGTTTCCTTGGCGATGTGGATTGGGCAATCATCGAAGTATGCGCCATCGATGGCGACAAAGTATATCTCACCGCTGCCGGTGGTATCTCTCCTACTATAGCACGTCTTGCCAAGAAGGGCATTATACTCGAACTCAATGCGTTCCACTCACCTAAGTCCATCGGAATCCATGATGTGTACGAACCACTCGACCCTCCTTGCAGAAAACCTATTCCAATCGAACACGTAACAGACCGTATCGGTACTCCATACCTGCAGATTGACCCGAAGAAGGTAGTAGGTGTTGTAGAGTGTAACTTACCAGATGAGGCTCGTAGCTTCAAGGGTGAAGACCCAATCACAGACAAGATTGGACAGAACGTGGCTGAGTTCCTTATGAACGAGAAGAAACGTGGCATAATCCCACCAAGCTTCCTTCCATTGCAGAGCGGTGTGGGCACCACAGCTAATGCCATCCTCTATGCCCTGGGCTGCAACCCGGATATTCCACAGCTCGAGATCTACACTGAGGTTCTTCAGAACGCTATCGTCGATCTTATGTTCGAAGGCAAGGTGAAGGCTGCATCCACTTGCTCACTCACAGTGACCAACGACAAGCTCCTGAGCATCTACGACAATATTGACTTCTTCAAGGACAAGCTCGTACTTCGTCAGTCAGAGATTTCCAACAATGCAGAAGTCATCCGTCGTCTTGGCGTCATCGCCATCAATACAGCTATCGAAGTCGACATCTACGGACATGCCAACTCAACAGAAATCAGCGGTATAAAGATGATGAACGGAATCGGAGGTTCAGGCGACTTTGAGCGTAATGCCTTCCTTTCTATCTTCACTTGTGCATCAGTAACCAAGAGTGGACTGATTTCTGCCATCGTGCCGTTCTGTAGCCACATCGACCACACCGAACATGATGTCAATGTCATCGTGACCGAACAGGGAGTGGCTGACCTTCGTGGCAAGTCACCGGTAGAACGAGCCAAGGCAATCATCGAGAACTGTGCTCACCCAGACTACAAGCAGCTCCTTTGGGACTACCTCAAGATAGCTGACAAGGGACAGCTCTGTCACAAGCTCAGCGCAGCTTTCGCAATGCACGACACCTTCGCTCGCGAAGGCGACATGCGCAAGACCGACTTTGCGTCATACATTCATAGATAAATCGTCAGAATCAGATGAAACTGATTTCATGGAACGTCAACGGATTGCGTGCCTGCTGCCAGAAAGGATTTGAAGAATCCTTCCGGCAGTTGGGCGCGGATTTCTTCTGCCTGCAGGAAACGAAGATGCAGAAGGGACAGCTCGACCTCGACTTCGCCTGTTACCAGTCCTACTGGAACTACGCCGAAAAGAAAGGATACTCGGGTACAGCCATCTTCAGCCGCCATATTCCTCTGAGTGTTGCCTACGGCATCGGGATGGATGAACACGACCACGAGGGACGCGTCATCACACTAGAGCTGGAGCAGTTCTACCTCGTCACCGTCTACACACCCAACTCACAGGATGAACTCCGCAGACTCGACTACCGCATGCAGTGGGAGACCGACTTCCAGAACTATATCCGTGAACTCGACCGGAAGAAACCAGTCATCGTCTGTGGTGACATGAACGTGGCACACGAAGAAATCGACCTCAAGAATCCCAAGACCAACCGCCGGAATGCCGGATTCACCGATGAGGAACGTAGGCGTTTCACCGAACTGCTTGGTCACGGATTCATCGACACCTTCAGGTATTTCCATCCTGGCCAGACCGACATCTATTCATGGTGGTCCTATCGGTTCCACGCTCGCGAGAAGAATGCCGGTTGGCGTATCGATTATTTCGTATGCTCCGAACGGATTAAAGACCGTCTCACTGGAGCAGAGATACATACAGACATCTACGGGTCCGACCATTGTCCAGTGGAACTGACCATCGACATTTAGAGAGAGGAGACAAACAAAATGAGTACACCAGACAACAACATACAGAAGCCAGTCAACGAAAAGATTGGAGTGTTCTGTGCTTCATCCAACGACATGGCACCCGTCTACTACGACGAAGCTGGGCGTCTTGGCGAATGGATTGGCAAGAGCGGACGTACACTCGTCTATGGCGGAGCCAAATATGGACTGATGGAAGCCGTAGCACAGGGCGTGAAGCGTGCAGGCAGCATCAACATCGTTGGAGTCGTTCCCAAGATTCTGATGGAACGGCAGATGATAAGCGATTGCATCGGCATCAGAGTTCCCACCGAGGGGCTTCAGGACCGTAAGGCATGGATCAACAAGATCAGCGACATCATGATTGCACTCCCAGGCAGTGTAGGTACACTTGACGAGGCTTTCACCGTACTTGCTGAAGCATCCATAGGTATAGCCAACAAACGGGTCATCTTCTGGAACATCAATGGTTTCTGGAATCCGCTCTTCTCGATGATCGACCAGATGAAAACCACAGGCGTGGTAAGCAAATCGCTCGACACCTACATGCTGCGGGCAAACAGTCTGGATGACATAATCACAACTATCGAACAATAGACTTTAGGGCGGCAATCATTCATAACCACCCTTTACACCTTATTATATATGGAACGAAAGATTATAGGAATAGGCGAGACCATCATGGACATCATCTTCAAGAATGGGCAACCCACTACTGCCGTACCAGGTGGTTCCGTCTTCAACTCAGTCATCACCCTTGGACGCCTCGGTCAGAACGTGACGTTCATCAGTGAGACAGGCAACGACAAAGTGGGCAGAATCATCCTTGACTTCCTCAAGGACAATGGAGTCAACAACGAGAATGTGTGCGTCTACTACGATGGCCGCACCCCAATATCACTGGCATGGCTCGACGAAAACAACGATGCTGACTACGAGTTCTACAAGGACTATCCCAAAGCACGGCTCGATGTCATCTGGCCACGTATCGAGAAAAACGACATCGTCATTATGGGGTCCTACTTCGTTCTTAATCCAGTACTGCGCAGTAAGGTGATAGAGTTCCTCAACTATGCGAAAGAGAAAGAAGCCATAATCTTCTACGACTTCAATTTCCGCAGCACCCACAAGGATGAAGCCATGAAACTCTATCCCGACATCCTCGAGAACCTCGAATATGCCGACATCGTGCGCGGATCCACCGAAGACATCGCCAATATGTTCGGTGACAACGATCCCGACAGGGTATACCAGAAAGAAATTGACTTCTACTGCAAGAACATGGTATGCACCGACGGAAGCAAGAAAGTGCACCTCATATCTCCGAAGATAACCAAAGACTATGCGGTGAAGAACGTGAAAACAGTCAGCACCATCGGTGCAGGCGACAACTTCAATGCCGGCATCATCTATGGACTGATGAAAGAGGAAATCACCAAAGATACAGTGCAGAACATGAGCGAGGAACAATGGGACCACATCATGCGCTATGCCATCGACTTCTCTTCACATGTTTGCCAGAGCCTCAGCAACTCTATCTCCAAGGAATATGCACAGAGCTATTTGGGAATCCAACAGAAAACATCATTATTTGACTAATTGTCAATCATAACACAACCAATATGAAAGTATTTCAGAACGTATCCGACATAGGCGACCTTCGTCAGGCACTTGACGAGGCATTCGAGATAAAGAA
>CAVHYP010000057.1:13962-15131 GCA_963640465.1 Bacteroidaceae bacterium
GCACACAGAAGGCAGCGATGAACCTCGGCATGAACGTCATCGTGCTCGATGTCAACCAGGGGGCATGGAAGTTGGAAACAGAGCGAGGGGTAGTGATGGACGGCGACAAGAGCGAACACTTGCTAGAGGCAATCCCGGTGATGGGATGCTACTGCGACATCATTGGTGTGCGAAGTTTCGCTACCTTCCAAAGCCGTAAGGACGACTACGAGGAGAAAATCCTCAACCAGTTCATCAAGTACAGCGGCAAACCAGTGTTCTTCATGGAGAGCGCCACTGTTCATCCACTCCAAAGCTTTGCCGACCTCATCACCATCGAGGAACACAAGCGTACAGCACATCCGAAGGTAGTGCTCTCATGGGCACCCCATCCAAAAGCGTTGCCACAGGCAGTGCCCAACTCGTTTGCACAATGGATGAATGCAGCCGACGTAGACTTTGTCATCACACATCCTGAGGGTTATGAGCTCGACCCGAAGTTCGTAGGCGATGCCAAGGTAGAGCACGACCAGATGAAAGCCTTCGAAGGTGCAGACTTCATCTATGCCAAGAATTGGAGCTGTCCGGGTGTGACACGTCCCGAAGACTATGGTAAGGTGATAAACAAAGACATGTCGTGGACAGTGGACGACCGCCACATGGCAGTTACCAACAATGCCTTCTTCATGCATTGCCTTCCTGTACGCCGCAACATGATTGTGACCGACTCCGTCATCGAAGCTCCCACCAGCCTTGTCATCCCCGAAGCAGCCAACCGTGAGATATCAGCACAGGTAGTGCTCAAGCGAATGCTGGAAAGCCTGTAGGACTCCCCACTTAAAGAGAAGAATTCTGATATAGCAGAGGAATTGCAGACATTGCACTATTTTGAAGCTCATCACCTTATGAACCTATGTCCGTTGCACCATGGACATAGGCTCATTTTTTTGGCAACTACAATTCTTTTCTGCCCACTTTTCAGTACACTCCATCCGGATGGATGCTTCCTCGGGTAAGAGGCTGGGAAAAGTATTCCCAATTTAACACTCTACGATTTTCTTCTATTTCAACCCCTTTCTATCTCAAATTCAACAACAGTTTAGCTTCATTCATCACAGTTATCCCATCATTTTCCCGCAAGTTCAACATAGAAGTGCAATTCGGAACCAGGTATAGCCCTTAATAATCTA
>CAVHYP010000058.1:0-15026 GCA_963640465.1 Bacteroidaceae bacterium
GACATGGGCAAGCATTGGGCAATATTTTATTGCTCAATGACTTGCTGACTTTTTATATTTATTTATCTGCTAATTTAAGGAAACTATTAGTATCAAACACGCTAACTGACACACCATCGCTGTGCTCTGTAGAAAACAATAAAGTTGTATTGTCAATAGCCTGAATGTTGTTTGGGCTTAGAAAATTCTCTGTGTATACGTAGGTACCAATTGTTGGGTCGTAAAAATGAATACGGTCCTTCATAACAAAGATGATATAAGGGAAGTTATCAAAAACATACGATTTCTTCAAATCGCTACTACCAAGTCTTATTGCATCTTCAACGCAAACCTGATGTCTTTCTGATGTTATTGAGCTTTCTATTGTATACAAGCCAGCAACATCGAATTTGGGCAATGACACAGTTGTTCCTGCTTTAATTACACCCATAGAGATGGTTATTCCTTTAAATATCACCTTATAGCTATCATCTTTTTGTGATTTAATTTTAAACGTAGTGTTTAAAAAGCCCTTTTGGGAATAAACAATCGAGTTTGCCATAGATTATGTTATTAAAATTCAATGCAAAGCTACCATTGTTTTACGAATCCTATGTTCATAGAATGTTATTTTATACAACCACCTTCTTTTCATCAGCACAACGCTCCCTAAAGGTTCCGCGTAAGCTGAGGCACGAACTGTTTGATTGTCCGCTAAACGAGTTGTTACACCCGAACCATTGGACTCGCTCGCAATCCAATTGCAAATATACAAACTTTTATTCATCAAATAGCAATCAATGCAAGATATTTTGCAAATAAATTATCAAAGCAATGAATCAAAAGAGATTTTGGAGCTATTTCAACCTCAGAATTGTTCGCATCCTGTATATTTATATTGCAATTGGGCAAAGAATTATTCTCAATGTACAATGAGTACTATCCGCATCGGCACTTGAGTACTATTCGCATCGGATAATGAATACTATGTTGAGGGAATAGCAAAAATGTTTTGTGGTTGTCATCCGGATGGATAGGATGGATTGAGCGCGGAATAGGAGTCAGCTTTCTCCGAGAGCGTAGACGATAACACTCGAGCGACAGCTCGCAATGTTTTCAGCACGTTCGTTTTACGGCGCACAAGTCAACGCTCGCTTTAACCGCTCTCGGAGAGAGCTAGCTCCTAGCGCCGTCCACTTTCCAGCTCGCTCATCCGGATGGTAAGTCCTTCCCTTCAGGGGAGGATTTAGGAGAGGCTTCCCCCTTACGCTCTCGGAGAGAGCTGACTTCATTAATTCATATGTGATGATCAATCCTTGAACAATACGCTGTATTGGCTGATATACTTGCCAATGATGTCGAACTCAAGGTTTACTCTCGTGCCGACCTTAATGGAATGGAAGTTGGTGTTGTCGTATGTGTACGGAATGATATTAACCTGAAAGGTGTCTTTTGTAGGATTGCAGACGGTGAGACTGACTCCATTGACAGACACCGATCCTTTGTCGACAGTGATATATCCGCGGCGTGCCATCTCCTTGTCGTATTTGTACTTGAACGTGTAGGTCCAACTGCCTTGAGCATCCTCCACGGCTGTGCATACTGCAGTGTCGTCCACATGTCCCTGCACGATATGACCGTCAAGCCGTCCGTTCATCATCATGCTGCGTTCCACATTCACTTCGTCGCCAACCTTCAGATCGCCCAAGTTGCTGCGGTCGAGTGTTTCCTTCATCGCAGTGACGGTGTAGGTGCCGTTCTCAATCTTCACGACAGTGAGGCAGACCCCATTGTGCGAAACACTTTGGTCAATCTTGAGTTCATCCACAAACGAACATTTGAGGGTGAAGTGAACATTCTCCAACTCTTTGCATATTGCAACAACTGTTGCACATTCTTCTACTATTCCTGAAAACATATTATGTATACATTAGTTTATTATTGTCATGCGTATAAACCGAATCAAAGGCTAAGCCCCGTTTCTGTGTGCAAAGATAACGATTTAATGGGAACCAAAAGCCGTCGTCACTCATTTTTTTGTAATTTTGCAAGTGAAAGCAGATACTATGAACAAAGAAGAAAGAGACAGAATCATAAAACTCATCAAGAGTGAGGTTGTTCCAGCTGTCGGATGTACCGAACCGATAGCTGTGGCATTGTGTGTGGCAAAAGCAAAGGAAACACTGGGAACTATTCCAGAGAAGATAGATGTGGAACTGAGTGCAAACATCCTGAAGAATGCAATGGGTGTGGGCATTCCGAATACTGGAATGATTGGTCTGCCGATAGCCATAGCACTGGGTGCCATCTGCGGCAAGTCGGAATACAACCTGGAGGTACTGAAAGAGGTGGAGAAAAAGTATGTGGAGCAAGGAAAGGTGTATATCTCTGAAAACAGAATCGCAATACGGCTGAAAGACAACATCACAGAAAAGCTCTATATCGAGGTGACGGCAACCGACAATGACGGGAACACTGCCCATGCCATCATCAGTGGCGGACACACCAATTTCGTAAAGGTGGACAGGAACGGCGAGACTCTGTTCGAAAAAAAGGCTGACGAAGAACAGGACGACGGCACCTATGACGACAGTTGGCTGTCGCTGCACAAGGTCTACGACTTTGCCACTACTGCCCCTCTGGATGAAATCAGGTTCATCAACGAAGCACGTACCCTCAACGAGGCTGCAGCGGAGAAATCACTGCAGGAAAACTACGGACACATGCTGGGCAAGACTCTCACCCGTCCGCTCGGGCGAGGCATCATGGGTGACACCATCTTCTCCCACATCATATCGGCAACGGCATGTGCCTGCGACGCACGTATGGCTGGAGCCATGATTCCGGTGATGAGCAACTCGGGCAGCGGTAACCAAGGAATATGTGCCACATTGCCTGTAGTGAAGTTTGCCGAGGAGAATCACAACACCGAGGAGGAACTGACAAGGGCTCTGATCATGAGTCACCTCACGGCAATCTACATGAAGCAAAGTCTCGGCAAACTGTCGGCTCTCTGCGGATGCGTGGTGGCATCAACGGGCAGCAGTGTCGGCATAACCTATCTAATGGGCGGAACATTCCAGGATATCACGGCTGCAGTGAAGAACATGATTGCCAACCTGAGCGGAATGATTTGCGACGGAGCCAAACCGAGTTGCGTGCTCAAACTTACCAGCGGAGTGTCGACCGCAGTGCTCTCGGCAATGCTTGCAGTAAGCGGCGAGTGTGTGGAAAGCACCGAAGGAATAATCGACGAGGATGTGGACAAGAGTATCCACAACCTTACCAAGATTGGCAAGGATGCCATGAACGAGACTGACCTCTGTGTGATGGACATCATGACGCACAAATCCTAACAGCGCCACACTGCCACAGAAATAAAAATATTGCTGATAGGAGAACATCGCAATGTGCACTAGGCTCTGTCGGAGGGACTGAAAGTCATCAGGCACGAGGTGTGTGTATGTGGTGAGCGACGGCGATGCATGGAAAGACTACAAGCGCGACAGCAACCTGAAGTGCGACAGCATCGGATACATCAACCGCCATCACGACTATTTCAAGGTTGCCAAAAGATATTCCTATTTATACAGTCAACTACTTTCTTGACCTCCCCATCAGTCATCACCGGACTCAACGGCAGGCTGAGTTCTTCATCTGACCAGCGTTCGGCAACAGGCAGATGCAAGGCAGAACAATCCGAGTAAGCCTGCTGTTTGTGTATCGGCGTGGGATAATGAATAAGGCACTCAATACCTTGTTCAAGCAACATATCCTTCATTTGGTTGCGGTTGTGGCATCTGATGGCATAGATGTGATACACATGACTGCTGTTCGTGATGTCAGGCAAGAGTTCCACTGCGGGATTACTGATGTGGGTGGAATAATAGTGTGCTATTTCCATTCTCCGTCTGTTGTCCTTATCCAAACGTCTCAACTTCACTCTCAAGATCGCTGCCTGCACTTCATCAAGCCGACTATTGAACCCTATGCGGTCGTGCACATACTTGCTTGTCTGTCCATAGTTGGTGATGGACCTGACAACGGCTGCAAGATCCGAATCATTGGTGGTAACTGCACCGCCGTCGCCCAGACAACCGAGATTCTTTGCCGGATAGAAACTGAATGCAGCCGCATCGCCGATGTTACCGGCACGCATACCGAACAGACTCCACAACTCCTTTCCGCTACCGGAAAAACAATATGCACCATGAGCCTGACACGCATCCTCAAGCACTTTCAATCCATACTTCCGTGCAATCTTATTGATTTCACCCATCCTGCACATCAGTCCATACAAATGGACGGGAATGATGGCACGGGTTCGTGGAGTAATCAATGCGTCCAACTTAGTTTCGTCAATCGTCGGCACATCAGCATGAGGATCGCAGAACACCGGACGCAAACCGACGCGTGATACTGCCAGTGCAGTGGCGATGTATGTGTTAGCAGGAAGGATTACCTCATCATTGTCTGCCCAACCATACATCTGTTTCCATGCAAGCAAAACTGCAGTAAGCGCATCCAGTCCATTACCAACGCCAATACAATATCTTGAGCCTACATAGTCCGCATATTCGCGCTCAAATGCCTCGACTTCCTTGCCCTTGACAAACCAGCCGGAATGAAGCACATCATTGGCTGAATCATACAACTCGTTGCCAAACGAATCGTTTACCCGTTTCAAATCATAGTAATGTATCATGCTCTCTGTCGCTTTACTGATTATACTCTTATAACATATACTTCCCTATTGCTTCGTCGATTGCTCGATTATGAAATATTCAGTTCTCCTTGTCGCTTTGCAAATTGCTCGATTATAAAATATACAGACTTCTATGCCGTTTTATCGCCTACTCACTTATCAGATATTTGCCTTCAGGAGTAACGCCCTCGGCAGAGATGAACAGTTGTTTTGCGCTCGAGTTGTTGTAGAACTCGATGTGTGCCTTGCCGCTTGCATCAGTCTTCACGTTGGCATCCCAGTAGAGTGTACGGCGGAAATCTTCGGTAGGAGGCATCACGCTGTAGTCCTCCATCTCAAACTTAGTGGGTTTGTTGTAGCCGGAGAAGTGTGATTTCCTCACTCCTTTTGCCTTTGAATAGAAGAGCGGATGGGTGTACACAAATGCCACTACGGGATTGAGCGTATAGATGTCGGATGACTCAATGTACTGATACAGTACACTCAAATCCTCGGTAAAGAATACCGATTTCACTTCATCAAGGAACTGGGGACGCTCAATCACACCTGTATTGTTGTTTGTACGCGAGAAGTTGAACTTTGTGGGATGAAAATTGGTGATTGTGCAGAACATATTGTTCACAATCCACACAATCGGACGGCGGTCGTAGGTCAGTCCGTCGTCATAGCAGATGATAGGCTTGTTTTCTGTCGTATTGTAGATTTCCTCCCTCTGTATGTCGGACTCGATGCGATATATCTTGCCCTCTTCCTCTTCGGTCACACCGCCGGTGGTTGCCTTCACATACACCATATCCTCGAGTTTCGGATTTGACTTGCCATCGATGAGGCTATTCTTGCTCTTCAACCAATCGTCGAACGTAGGGACAGGTTCACCCTTGTCGGCTATCTGGTCCGCATAGATATCGCAGTCGTAATAGACGGATGCCACCTTCTGTGCTTCGTCCTCGTCAAACCAAGTCACGTGTTCATCACCCAAGATGCGTCGGGTGCGGATTTTGATGGTTGGGAGCACATGCACCTTCTGTGTTATGCTTACAAACTCCTCGTTGTCGTCATCGTCAACCTTGGTCTTGAAGAAATTGCTTTCTGCTGTTGGCAGTGTCCGCATCTCATAAGGGGAAAGCATACGCTTGGCTGGAGAGAAATCGCGGTCGATGCTCACAACACAGTTCTTTGCCTCGCCTTCCTGTTTTGAGACAATCTGCACCGACCAGTCGCCATAGCAGTCAGGCAACTGGAATGAATAGCGTCCCACGCTGTCGGCCTTTGCCTTACCCGACATTGACGCGCCACTTCTGTTGTAGAGATATGCAGTCAGGTCAATAGCGGGCATTGCCAACTTGGATCGGTTCTGCACCTTTCCAAACATATAGAGTCCGTCTTCCACCGGCTCTACCCTATCAAGTTTCCTCAATCCTGCCATGAGAGTCCAGTCGTAGCGGCGCCATCCTTGGGTCAGCATCAGCAAGTCGGCTGCACGTCGATGGACAGCATCGTCTGCCTCGAAATAATAGTCGGGCGAATCGATGTAACCGTTCACTTCACTCGACAGCAACAACCACGTCTTCATATTGCCTTCATGACCGTTCACCACTGTTGCCGCATCCATTGCAGAGAATGAAACTGAAGAGTTTGGTGCTGTCTGTATATTCATGGAGATTGTTCCGCATGGCGAAAGGTATCTCTGCTCGGTTGTCACATAAATGCTGTCGGATTCTTTTGCCTGCGGATAAATGAAAAACAGTCTCTCGGAAAGTATCTGACCGCTTGAGTTGAATACTGTCAATTGGTTCACTCCCTCCGGCATCTTGGCTTTATCGAACTGCATGATGAGTGCAGGCTCAGCAATCATAGTGTCGCACTGCACAATCGTTCCGTTGTGAATGATAGCATAACCGAGCAAGCGTCCTTGCAATGATGTGGAACTGCGCAGCGTGGCTTCTATCACGTCGTCGTCCATCATGTTGATCACCATCGTGCAGCCTTCGTCCTTTGCTTCGGGAAGCTCATATTCCTTGTTCTTGCCGTTGGCATTGGGTATCTGGATGTATTTTGCATTACTGTTTCCTGGTACTTCAAACACTCCTCGTCCACTCTCGTCGGTCTCAATGTCGGCAATCTTCTGTTTGTTCCCGTCAAGCAACGATCCGCTCAACTGCCTGCGGAATCCTTTCTCGTCAGTCACTACAAATGCAATCCTGCCCGTGAGACCCTTCACTCTGTCGCCTCCTTCCGGATAGAATTTCACACTCTTGAAATTCAGGGCAGTGGTTGATTCAACGGTCTTGCCGTCCTCGTCCACACGTGTGTTGGGCAAGCGATGGCGCGAACTTACTTTGTCCAACTGTGGTTTCGAATAATCGCCCTCAGTCTTCGGCTTGTCGAAAATCGGGAAGACACGGGAGAATGCAGCCGGAGTACCCCAGTTGGTCATATATCGGGTAAAAGCACGGACTTCGTAGAATCCGCTCACACCAATGATGCTGTCCAGAAGGATGTCACCTTCAGCCTCGCCGTTCTCCACCTTCAGCGTCCGGCGTTCGCATACATCGCCAATAGGATTTACCAACTCCACGTAAAGCACCTTGCTGATGTTCGACTTGCTGGACTTGTCCATTCGGGTCAGGTAAGCCTTGAAACGGATTGTTTCTCCTCTGAAGTAGCCGGTGTTGTCGAAATGCAGATACACCTTCTCCTGGGGCGCAGCCTGATTGAAGAGCATTGCTCGCTGCAGGTATCCCAAGATGCTGTTTAGGTTTTGGTTGTCGGCAATAGCCTGTGCCATCGATTGACTGACGGCACATAAAACCAACATGATGACAAGGAGAAATCGTTTCATGATGTTTATGGAGTTTTGTTGTCTGTAATTTATATTCTCTAATTCATTATTATGATAAAGACACTGCACTTAGGTTTAAGGCAAGTTCCGTAATTTTTCATTCAAGTTCCATGAAAGCCAATCGTTTCGTATCTGTGCATCGCTTGTGCTCTGTAAAGACAACCGGACGTGTCAGTCAAAACAACCGGACGTATGCGACAAGACAATCGGACGTATCTGGCAAGACAACCGGACGTATAACGCCAAGCCTCCGGTCGAACACCGCAAAGCGTCAAACCTTGTTTTTCGCATCCGTCAATTCTTCGCCCGACTGTAATCTGCCCTACCCCAATATTCGATGCTTCACGTCTTTACGATTGCCCTTAAAAAAAGAGTCCTCCCCACATAGGAAGACTCTTTCTTTTGGTTTTGAAGCGAGCTGATTACTTCTTTGCAGCTGCAATAGAAGCCTTACGGAATTCCTTTGCTACCTTCTCGAATTCAAGAGTTGCTTTGCGGACACGAGCTGCTGCAGCTTTGTTCGCTTCGGACTTTTCAAGGTCAACCTTAATTTCATCAACGAGTTCGTTGAGTTTTACGATTAATTCTTTCATTTTGAACAATTGTTTAAAGTTAATAAAATAACGCTTGCGTTAAGCGTGACAAAGGTAACAAAACCCTCGAAATAAACAATACCAATAGACATTTTTTTGCGAATAATTTCGATTTTTCTTCGCAAAAGCCCCAATTTGCACTCCTAACTACAATCTTGACTTAAAATTCTCGTATGAAAACTGTTTCCATTGCGTCATAGCGCCATATCTCCTTATAAAGATGTCAGGCAAGGGCATCCCGTTGAAAGTATTGGTCTTCACCATCGAGTAAATCGCCATATCTCCAAAGACTATTTCATCGCCTTCCTTCAGTTCGCGTTCCGATTCATATACGCCTATCACATCTCCCGACAAGCAGGTCGGACCACCGAACCGGTAGAGGTTGCCTGTCTTTCCGTCTTCTTCTGCATGAATCTTCAGTCCAGCTGTCAACACAGGCGGAGTATATGGCATCTCTATCACATCCGGCATGTGGCATGCAGCCGACGCCGACAGAATTGCGTTGCGGATACCGTCATCCCCCATCGGCTGGATGTCCATGACATTGCAGTGGAGTTCACCGGCATTCAGTGCTACGGCTTCGCCCGGTTCGAGGTAAACCTGCATACCATACCTTTCCTTCACACGCATGATGCAGCGTTCGAGCCGTGCAACATCATAGTCCTTGCGGGTTATGTGGTGACCTCCCCCGAAATTCAACCATTTCATGCTATGGAGATACTTGCCGAACTTCTCTTCCACGGCATCGAGTGTCGTTTCGAGGTCATCTGAGTTCTGCTCACACAGGGTGTGGAAATGCAGTCCGTCGAGCAGTCCCAGCAACTCGTCAGATATCATCTCGAAGTCCTTCTGCCGTACCCCCATGCGACTTCCTTTCGAGCAAGGGTCGTAGATGGCATGACCTTCCTGCGTGGAACATTCCGGATTGATGCGCAGCCCTACTTGCAGCCTCGCATCTGTCGCCTTCTTGCCATAGAGAGACAACTGCCGCAGCGAGTTGAACACGATGTGGTCGCATATCCGCACAATCTCGTCCATGTCCTTTTCGTTGAATGCAGGCGAGAATATATGGTTCTCTGCCTCAGGCATCTCCTCATGACACAGACGCGCCTCATACATACCGGAAGCTGTTGCACCTGCAAGATACTTGGAAATCATAGGATACAAGGCATAGCAACTGAAGCACTTCTGTGCGAGAAGTATCTTGCAACCTGTCTTGTTCATGATTGTCCGAAGCACCTTCAGATTAGCCTCAATCAGATTGGCATCAATCACAAAATACGGATTACTCATCAACCACTGGATTTATAGAGTTATGGTCTTGAATCATTTGTTGATTTACAGTCAAACCCCAGGCTATTGAATAGCAGTCAAGTCTTGATTATTGAATAGTTGTCAAACCTTATGGATCGTCAATCTACCAGCACTGGATTCTCGTCCACCTTCCATGGCAAGCCCCACTTGTTGAGTGCGTCCATGTACGGGTCTGGGTCGAATTCCTCAACGGTAAACACTCCAGGACGTTTCCACAGTCCAGTGAGTACCATTGATGTACCAATCATTGCCGGCACTCCGGTTGTATATGATATTGCCTGCGATCCCACTTCCTTGTAACATTCCTGGTGGTCGCACACATTATATATATATAAGGAGCGTTCCTTACCATCTTTCACACCTGTGAAGATGCAGCCAATGTTGGTCTTTCCCACAGTCCGTGGTCCGAGCGATGCAGGGTCGGGAAGCAAAGCGCGGAGGAACTGGATTGGCACAATCTGATGTCCCTCGAATTCCACTGGTTCTGTGCCGAGCATGCCCACGTTCTCCAGACATTTCATGTGGGTGAGATAACTCTGTCCGAAGGTCATGAAGAAACGGATGC
This sequence comes from Bacteroidaceae bacterium, assembly GCA_963640465.1. Lineage (GTDB taxonomy): Bacteria > Bacteroidota > Bacteroidia > Bacteroidales > Bacteroidaceae > Colivivens. The sequence continues at coordinate 9,999 of CAVHYP010000058.1, forward strand.
GCTTCACTCCCGGGATATTCTGTGCGAGCGACTCAATCTCCTCGTGGTGCAGCAGGTACATGTCCTTCATTCCCACTCCGTCGAAGTTATACTGACGGTGAATCTCCATTGGCTTGGTCTCCACCCAGTGGCCGTCTTCCCAATAGGATCCGTTGGCGCTCACCTCGCGCAGGTTGATTTCCGGGTTGAAGTTAGTGGCAAACGGATAACCGTGGTCGCCGCCGTTGCAGTCCAGGATATCAATGGTATGGATTTCGTCGAAGTAATGCTTCTGCGCATAAGCGGTAAACACGCTGGTTACTCCCGGGTCGAAGCCTGTGCCGAGCAAGGCAGTGATGCCTGCTTCCTCAAAGCGCTTCTTGTATGCCCACTGCCATGAATAGTCGAAGTAGGCAGTGAAGCCCTTCTCCTTGCAGCGTTTTTCGTAGATGGCACGCCACTCGGGATTGTTCGTGTCCTCACATTCATAATTGGCTGTGTCCACATAGTCCACCTTTGTCTTCAGACATGCGTCCATGATGGTCAGGTCTTGGTAAGGCAAAGCCAGGTTGAGCACGATGTCCGGCTTCACCTCTTCGATGAGTTTCACCAGTTCGTCCACATTGTCGGCATCCACCTTCGCTGTAGTTACCTTTGCCTTCGTATGGCCCTCAAGTTTTGCTTTCAAAGCATCACACTTGCTCACCGTACGGCTTGCAATACATATTTCATCGAACACGTCTGCATGTTGTGCACACTTCTGGATTGCCACTCCGGCAACTCCGCCACAACCGATTACAAGTACTTTACCCATTTTATTCTTATACGTTTTTATCTATTCTTAATGTTGTCTATGTTCCTATAATCTCAAGCCAAGCGAGATCTTATGTCCTTACAATCTCAAACTCAGCAATAATTCACGCACCACCTTGCAGGCCACTGCCGTTGATGCGCCGCTGTTGTCCAGCATCGGGGCCAACTCGTTGACATCGAGTGCTACGATATTCAATTGCGAGCTCACCTTTGCCAGTGCTGCCCTCAGTTGTTCGAATGTCACGCCTCCTGCTTCTGGAGTGCCTGTACCGGGAAATATGGAAGGGTCGAGCACATCGAGATCCACAGTGAGGTACACCGGTATTTGTCCTTTCTCGAGCATGTCGATGGTCTCGTCCAGCCCGTCGAACGACAGCGGATGCATGTCAGTGTGTCCAGATCTCGCCCACTGGAATTCCTCGCGTTCGCCCGAGCGTATGCCAAACTGATGAATTCTGCCGTCGCCCACCAGGTCATGGCATCTGCGCAGCACGCAGGCATGCGACAGTTGCACTCCCAAATAGTCCTGCCTCAAATCGGCATGGGCATCGAAATGCACGATGTGGATGTCTGGGTGAATCTTACTCACTTCTCTGAATGATCCCAGCGTCACGAGATGTTCTCCTCCAATCATGAACGGAATCTTTCCGTCGGCAAGAATTTCAGCCGTACACTTCGAGATGGCATCAAGCGCCATCTCTGCCGAACCCATCGGAAGTTCGATGTCACCAGAGTCAAACACGCTGATGTCCTCCAGCGATCGGTCGAGGTAAGGCGAATAGGTCTCCAGTCCGTACGACTCGTGACGTATGGCAGCACTGCCGAAGCGTGCGCCCGGTCGGTAACTGGTGGTGGAGTCAAACGGTGCTCCAAACAAAATCACCTTTGCGTCGGCATAATCGGCATCGCAACCGATGAAACTTTCCACGTTCCTGTTCATCACATCTTGCCCTCCGTATGTTCCACCTTTGCCAACATCCGCTCCACATAAGCCGGAAGGGCAAAGCAACCTTTGTGCAAGTTGGTTGTATAATAGTTGGTTTCAATTCCCCGTGCGTTCCACCGTGCAGCATCAAGGTCGTCCACCGGATGATATTTCTTCGATGCATAGCCAAAGAGCCAGTAACCAGATGGATAGGTCGGGATATGTGCCTGGTACACTCTGCTTATCGGGAAACACTCCACGATGCGCTTGTGTGCCTTCATTGTCTCCATGCGGTCTTCGGCATAGAAGGGCGACTGGTGCTGGTTGACCATGATGCCGTCGGACTTCAGTGCCTTGAAACATGAGCCGTAGAATTCGCGCGAAAGGAGGCTCTCGCCAGGACCGTAGAAACCGGCAGAGTCAACGATGATCACGTCGTACTCGCCTATGATGTGCCTCACGTAGCGCAGTGCGTTCTGAGTGTAGATTGTCACCTTTGGGTCATCGAGTTCGCTGGCAGAGAACGACAGGTATTTCTTTGCGGCTTCCACCACTCCCACATTCACTTCCACCATGTCAATCCTCTCCACCTCCGGATATTTCAGCAACTCGCGCACCACTCCACCGTCGCCTGCACCAAACACAAGAATCTTGTGGGGGTTCGGATGCACAGCCATCGGGATGTGGGTCATCATCTCGTGGTAGATAAACTCATCGCGCTCTGTCATCACAATATATCCGTCGGCAGTCAGCACCCTTCCGTATTCGGGCGACTCGAATATGTCGATGCGGTTATGGTCGTTCTCCTCAGAGAAGACGTGCTTGTTGACCTTGATTGAGAACTTCACGTCCTCGGTATGCAGTTCAGAAAACCAGAATTCCATTTTCTTGCAGTCCTAATCCAATTAGTAAATCGTAGCCTCTTTAATCACATTCAACCGCTCTATCTTCGGGTCCTCCGGACCAGTCATCGAGCAGCCCTTCTCCTTTGCATAGAGTATGTAGTCGATGATTTCCTGCGTGATTCTCTCGCCCGGTGCCAGGATTGGAATTCCTGGAGGATAACTCATCACGAACTCTGTGCAAATCCTTCCGTTGGTTTCGCGGATTGGAATCATCTCTTCCTTCGGGGCATAGAACGCTTCCTGCGGACTCATCACCACAGCCGGATTGATGTACTCATGGTCGAGCAGTCCGCTTCGGTCGCGCTTGTACCGTCGGCGTATGTCGTAGAGTGCACTCACCAGCCGCTCGATTTCCCTCATGCGGTCACCTATGGAGATGTAGGCAAGTGTATTGCCGATGTCTCCCAGTTCCATCTGAATGTCGTATTCGTCGCGCAGCAAGTCATACACTTCGATGCCTGCCAATCCCACGTCGAGCGTGAACACCGTCAGTTTCGTCTTGTCGAAATCGAAAATGGAGTCGCCGTTGATCAGTTCCACCCCATATGCATAGTAGTCGCCAATCTTGTTGATTTCCGTACGTGCATAGTCTGCCATCTCCACCACCTGCCTGAACGCCTCCTTACCACGGAGAGCCAGGTTGCGTCTTGAGATGTCGAGCGATGCCAGCAACAAATATGAAGCGCTCGTAGTCTGAGTCAGGTTAATCACCTGGCGCACATAGCCTGCCCCCACCGAGTCGCTAGCAAGCAAAATGCTGCTCTGAGTCAGACTGCCGCCCGACTTGTGCATCGACACACACGACATGTCCGCACCTGCCTTCATGGCAGACACCGGCATGTCTTCGCCAAAATAGAAATGGGTTCCGTGTGCCTCGTCCACCAACACCATCATGTTGTGTGCATGGGCAAGTTCCACGATTTTCTTCAGATTGGAGCAGATGCCATAATACGTAGGGTTGTTCACCAGAATTGCCACCGCATCCGGATTCTGCTCAATGGCCTTCTCCACTTGCGAAATCTTCATGCCGAGAGCAATTCCAAGCCGATTGTCCACATCGGGATTCACGTAAATCGGTGTGGCACCGTTGAGCACCAACGCATTTATCACACTCCTGTGCACATTCCTCGGAAGAATTATCTTCTCACCCTTCTTCGACGCTGTCAGCACCATGGTCTGGACAGCCGAAGTCGTGCCGCCCACCATAAGGAATGCATGCGCCGCGCCAAAAGCCTCTGCTGCCAAATCCTCTGCCTCCTTTATCACCGATATCGGATGACACAGATTGTCAAGAGGCTTCATGGAATTTACATCAAGTTCTACACACTGTTTACCCAGCAACTTCACCAGTTCCGGGTTGCCACGGCCTCTCTTGTGGCCTGGCACATCAAAAGGAACAACCCTGTTCCTTCTGAACTCTACGAGTGCCTCATAGATAGGGGCATAAGCTTGATTACCCAATTTCTTTACCTAGTCGTTATGTTGTCTTACTCCTGTTTATATATTATATATACATGTTCTGATTATACATCCATGTTCTCATCGAGTGCCGACATCCCGTAGGGATTCTTCATGCGCCCATATACATATTGACTGCAAAGTTACAAAAAAATGCAATCAATGAAGCACCATTCATGCAAATAAACATCCGCGGTACCACATTTCGCTCACAGCAGAGGCTCCGAAGCCTCACTTTTCGTCAGTCTTTTTCTGAAACCGTTCGTTGTTGACAATGAAGCGCACATGAATTCCATCGCCAATAAGTCCGCGTTCGTCCTCCACTTTCACACTGAAAGTCAACTTTCTGTTATCCACCTCAGTCAGTTCACACGAGCATTTCACCTTCATGCCCAACGGAGTGGAAGCCACATGTTCAATGTCCACGCGTGTTCCCACTGTACCATAACCCTCGTCTATGTAAGGCATCACACACTCCATGCAAGTCCGTTCCATCAGGGCAATCATCATTGGAGTGGCAAACACCTTCAGCGTGCCGCTCTTCACGTTGCAAGCCAGCATATCCTCTGTGACCACCGACTCAATCTCATTTTTCAGTCCTTTTTCTATCATAGTTCCTTTCAATATTAGTTCGCCAAATTCTATCGTTCAGACACCTCCATACAGCCCTCAAATAGCCGTTTTCAGCATCAAAACCAAAATTCGACCACAAATTTACGACTTTTTTTCCGCAAACCCCTTGTCATTCCAAAAAAACTTCCTACCTTTGCAACTGCTTACGGGAAAGCAGAGACAAACGCCTGCAGAAAACCTCCCGAAAGCTTTAGGAGGTCAGACTCGCTAGCTCAGTTGGTAGAGCATCACACTTTTAATGTGGGGGTCTTGGGTTCGAGCCCCAAGCGGGTCACGAGTAAACTCTAAGAGTTTTTCATAAGCTTCAAAACTAGA
>CAVHYP010000059.1:0-15023 GCA_963640465.1 Bacteroidaceae bacterium
TCTGAAACAGCGGTACCTTTGCAGCGTCAACAAAGGAAGTCAAAACAAGCCCTTTGCAATGGTAAGAACACAAGTGAAACCATAAGCGCAGAAAGGATATGCAAGAAAGAACACTACTCACAACCGAATGAATTTTGCCAAGTTGAAGCAGCTGCAGCAGCGTGAAGGCAAGTCGCTCTCTGAACTAGTCTATGAATTTGCAGTCAACGGCTACATCAAGGAAGCCTTGCCGCAGGAAGTAGTCAAGGACATCCGTGCACTGGCTGGTATGGCGAACAACCTCAACCAACTTGCACATGAGGCGCACATTGCTGGCTACATCGATGTGCATAGTCGCAACAAAGAACTTGCAAAGCGAATTGACAGACTATTGCATCGGCTTGCAGAGAAGATGTAGAGATATTGAAAAATGAGGGTATACCTCAATAGGCTGTGAGGTGCACCTCATCGCCTCACGAGGTGCACCTCATCGCTCATCGAGGTGCACCTCATCGCTCATCGAGGTGCACCTCATCCGGCATCAAGCTTATACCTGTGAACGCAGTACAGTGCATCGACCATCGCAATGCAGTGCATCAGCCAACGCAGTGCTTTGCATTTGGCATCGCACTGCACTGCATTGAAACCAACAAAAGTCAGAACAACAATGATAGCAAAACTCAATCAAGGCACAGACTTCGGCGGACTCGTCAACTATGCCAACGACATCAGGCAGAAGGATACCAACATCATTGCATCCGATGGTGTAAGTCTAACCAATAACAAAACCATCGCATCGAGTTTCAAGTTGCAGGCGTGCGGCAATTGGTTCCAATGTGAGCGAGTCGGCATCAAAAGTAACTCCGTCTTCTTCGCATACAATTGAACATATCTCGCGGAAAGCCCTACGCAGATTCGCTTGGTCGTTGCTTATCCGCTCGCCAAGCAAGTCTATATCTATAGTAGGACGAGCCTTGAAACCATCTAAGGCAAAGAGCAGCGAACTGCCTTTCAGCAGGAAATGACTTTTATATGTGCTGACTGATATTCTGTAGAGCAACCGCTCATGCAGGTATCTCACCAGCACTTTCATATATTCCTGCTTCTCGTCATGTGCGAGGTTAAGCAGACGTGTCTTGATAGATTTGCCGATATTCTTTGTCATAGTCTTGTCTCCAGATACATGGTCAGTATTTTGTTCACTCTTAGCTTCTCTGCATATTCATGGAGAAGTGAAATGTTTCGCTCGGGGCGTTTCAGATAACTGTCAATCACCTCACCGCAAACATCCAAACCAATTTTGTTGCGATACTTCACTGCATCGCACACCGTGCGCTCAAGGTCTGTGATGGAAAGCATAAATCCAGAAACTTCCTTCTTCACAATGCCAAACTCAAAGTTCTCTTTTTTCCAATAATAAAGGTCAATGACAGGATACTCCGGCAACCGTACTTTTCTCTTGGCATCAATCGCCACGCATACCGCAGCTGGCACCTGAGTAGACAAATCATAATGAGCGAAAGCACTGTACATGCACAACACTCCTCGCGGAACGATGCGCTCCACATCAACCATATTGTTGGCCAACGCATCAGTTTGCACGTAGACCCCCGAACGGATACGCATCAACGTTCCGTCGGCAGCGCCCCGTCGCAGTTGTTCATATTCACCACGACTTCGCGTCTCCCCTGCGGTAATGTAACCGCCCTGTCGCTCAAGTGTACCTATTATTCCTGTCATAAACATACTCCTTTTCGAACGCAAAGGTACAACTAAAGATTGAGATGAACGAAGATTGTATGTAAAAAGTTACGGAGAATATTTATTTTATCCGTAAATTCTCCATAGCCATATCTGACAACGATTCTATTATTGCCTTTTATCACTCCAACTTCACCAATCGAGTAACAAAGGATACTATGCCTGTACATCTATCAAAGTCCACGAATGGAAAAGATAAGCATCCATGAGAAACAAAAAAAATGTCTTTGCCTTTTGTTGTTGCAACGTGACTTTATGCTTGCAATACATCATCTATATTATTATACCACAACATGTTATGCAAATCGCAAATAGTATTGACCTAATTCTTCCTTAAGATATGAGAGTTGGTAGAGGGGACTTTGTATGTATAGCCCATTATCCGTATCAATAAGTTTCTGATACAGTTTGGAGTTGTATACTGCATCGAACGCATCTATTAATGGGAGTTGATACTCTGTATGGAGTTCATTCACCATCTCCTCAACGTCGCAGTTGATGATAAACTGTATCTGTGATTTCTTCAGTTTCATACTCGTTTCAGTTTTGATATTGCCAATGGTGTTCCGAAGTAGTATTGTCTGTTCAGCCGTCTGTATCTCAGACCTTGAATCAGTTGCTCAAGGGTAATAAAGTGCTGCTGATAGAGGTTCAATTGGAAAACCACTCCATCGTCGGCTATCGGACCTATAACAATGTCGTAGTCATGGATGCTTTTGCCTTTGGACTTCCTGTTGGCGAAGATGAATTCAGCCCATTCACCGCTTACCTCGTCAAAGCGTTTTACTTTCTGTTCACCCGCAGTCAAAAGAGATTTATCGAACTCATACTCTTGCACGATAGGGGATCCGCATTTTTCTAAATCACATCGTCTGACAGCCATATCTTGTGCCTGCTTCCTTATGTCTGTCAGATAGAATCCTCTTCCGAAGTCCTTGTTCGGCTTGCATTTCCCAAGGTCTATCTCCTTGAAGTCAATGTTTGTTCCGTGATAGAGTTTCATCAGATGCATCCTCCATTCTTTCTGCAATAGTTCCTCAAGTCTTTCAGTGTGTCATCAAGAGGGAGTAGGTGCTGTGCCTGGTAGTGACTGTCGATAAACTCGAGGGCCTTGTACTGCTTCAAGTAGTTGAATGCGACGGCAGCCGGCATCTTGAATTTCCTGCCGAACTCCACTATGCATAAGTTTATGAATCTTATCTTGTCCATACTTTTCAATCTCTTTGTCAGTTGCAAAGATAGCCGTTTTATTCTGAACAGCCAAAGATTAGCAGGTAATTGTTTTTTCTTCCATAGATAACACGGATAGAACGGAACCATGCGACACATGTTTCTTCTGGACAAAAACCATAATAAACCGGCACAGCACTCGAGCGCAGCTCGCAATATTTGCTCGCTCGCTATGTAGGAGTCAGCTCTCTCCGAGAGCGTGGACGATGACACTCGAGCGACAGCTCGCTTTTGTCGTCACCTCGCATTGTTTTACATTCCACGAAATCAACGCTTGCTTTAACGCTCTCGGAGAGAGCTAGCTCCTAGCGCTTGTGCTTTCGTCGAGCGCTTGCAAATGAATCTATGTTTTATTGTAGATGTGTGCATCATGACATCTCTCCGCATCGTCATCCCTTTTACCACTTCGTGGTGTCAACATACCCTGCTTGCCACTTGCTGTACACCTCCACCACGTGACTGAACTCGAGGGAGTTGTTGTATGTTATCTTGAACACGTAGGTGTATTCGTAGCCCGCCTTCCAATGAGTGAACTCCTTGGGGACGTAGGCGGTACGTTCTTGAAGAGAACTTAGTCCTTCCTCATTCACGAACACTGTGCACATATAGTCCACGTTCGACGTCGTAGTGGTTGTTTCGCCTAATGTAGTTGTTGTGGTGGTTGATGTTGGCACCATCACATACTCTGGCCATGCCTGGTAGCGCTTCTCCGGCTCGGACAGCTCTATCGGGTCGAATTGCATTGCCGGCAAGGTTGCCTTGGTCGAAGTGGCAGTTGTCGACTCTTCCGAACCTTTCATCGACCAAGTGACATCCACAGTGCCATCGGTTGAGATATTAGATTCGTCCTTCGGATTGAACTTAGCTGCATATGGATTCGTTGTATTTTTTGCGTCGCCAAGTTGTGTGACGGACGAACCATCGGGACGTATGAAAACCAGTCGTATAAGTGCATATGGCTTCGAGAAAGCGAGTGTCACAGGCTTGGTATAGTCGAAGTTGGTCGACGACGGGTCACCTTGCCACATTGTGCCGTACATGGGAATGTCTTTTTCTTCCACCTTAGATGTATCTGTAACACCATTATCAGTAGTCTTATATGTTAAATACTCGTATTTTCGGTTTCTAGCGTCATAAGTTCGCGTCATGTACGTGAGGCCTTTAAACTCCATACTGAACGACTTGGTGTCATCAATTTCCGTGTTTTCGTCAATAGGCGAGCCATCATATCGCAAGGGGTATTTATTATTCTGTATTACCCCGAAGAACCTATAGTCTGAGCTGTTGCCGTCCCAGTATTTTATCTCCTGCTTTTGGCCCTTGTAGTCTGTGACTGGATTGTTAGAGTCGTCCGTCAGTCCCACATACTCCCAACCGGTAGAGTTGGACGTGCTGCTGTTGGCTGTGCCGTCCTGATATCGGAGGGTATAGCCTGGCATTACGTTCTGTAGTTGGCCATTAAGCGTCTTGTAGCCATACACCTTTATCTCGTTGATACCGAGCGTCTGCAGTCCCTCTGTGTTGTCGGCACGCGTGACTTGTGCCGATGTGTCGGCAGTACTGAAAGAGATTGGGTGTAGGTTGTCGTCGGGCACGATGAGGTCGTCGCCCGATGAGCAGGCGGCGAACAGCTGCGCTGCCACCAGCCCTGTTATCATCAATCTTGTATATCTCATAGTTATATTGTTTCCGTTTTATGTTGTGCCATGCTAATGGCTTGCATTTTTAACTCTATTGCCCGTTATTGGAACGTTAATTCTTTTTCTTTGCCATGCGGCGTGTGTCTTGTGGACTTTGCATAGGATTCAGCTCTCTCCGAGAGCGTAGACGATGACACTCGAGCGTCAGCTCGCATTGATTGCAGCGCACGAAATCCGCGCACGCTTTAACGCTCTCGGAGAGAGCTAGCTCCTAGCGCTTCTACGCTTGTTGAGCGCTTGTGCTCCTATTTCTGCCTGTAAGTCCTTTCCTTCAGGAGAGGCTTTCCTCCTTACTGCTTCACGGTGAACTCCGCTGTGTATGTGCGGCGGTTGTAGGTCGCTATCACCTTGTAGGTGCCGGCAGTGGTTTGACCTGCTACCTTTATGGCATTGTCGCTTTCAATTGTAACAGTTTTAGGCACTGTTGTATCCAGCGCATACTTCACATCCGACGACTCTATTTTTTCGCCGTTTATGGTGAGGGTCGGGGTCAGAACACCACCGTTGTTCTCCACTACAGTTGTCGACAGTTTGAGCTGGCCCTCAATCTTACCTCCGAAGCCGTCAACCCTTACTACCTTGTAGTACTTCGTGTCTGACGATGAAGATGGCACGGTGTATTCCACTGCATAGACAGTCTGCTTGGCTTTCCACTTCATGGCGTTGATGTTGTTCGTGCTGGAGGTCTCGTCGCCTTTTGGCACTTTGTCAACATACTCTGCTACACCGCTGGCCTCTATTGCCGTCACAGGGGCATCAAGGAGACCTGTGTTTGATGAGTAGTTTTTCAGATAGTTCTCCACCGATGCCTCGGTTATCGGGTATTGACCGTCGTCCGTGGTTGTCACCTCATAGAGCTTGGTGGCCGTCTGGGATGTCACCGCCTCAACCTCTTTTTTGCTGTTTTCGGTAACCACTACCGCATAGATGTCATCGTCGGCGTTGTAGTCATCCTTGCCCACAGTCACCATATTGTTTGTCGTGTTGAATCCGAAGGTTATGATGTTGTAGTTGGCGGCTGTGGTAGTTGAGATAAGCTCATCCTCGCCTGTGCCGTCGATGATGTTCACTGCCTCAAACGTGATGGGGTGCAAGCCTGTGATGCTGCCAAGTACACCGTTCGTCTGGTCGCTTATCTTGAAGATATAGGTGTAGGCGCAGCCCGGTTTCCACTGCAAGTATTGCGCAGGCACTTCCGCCGTGGCATGCTTCACCTCGATGGTCTCGCCAACGGTGGACTTCAGAGTGAAGTTCACGCTCAGCTTCAGATTGTGCGTATTGTCCTGCATTGGGTAGACATCAGTGTAGGCACCGTTTTGTTGGTCATAGACTAGGTTGGTGGCGGAGGTACCGAGCTTTGTATCTTTCTTCAAATTTTCGCCAAGATAGAGCACGTTTTGTCCGTACTTTGTGTTGTCATCGACCTTGAAATTGACGATGGGACGGTTTTTGTCAGCAGTGGCGTTGCTGTATTCAACGATCATAGTGCCTTTCGTTCCCTTCACGTTGTTAGTGAGGTTGGCAGCGAATGTGTCTGTTTTCGGGGTCGACATATTACCGAACGAAGGGTTAGCATTTGACTCTGCCACCTCGAAGCCATCGATAGTGACGGAGTAGCCGGGGATAGTCTCGTACATACCCACGCGCACCTTAGCCATCGCATTGCGGAAGGTGAACTTGACCTGCTTGTTGTAGCCTTCAGACGTAATGTTCAGGCGGTTGGCGAAGTAGAGATGTGTAGGATCGGCTTTGTCGGTGAGCGTCACCGTGTAGCCGTTACTATACACCAATCCTGTGTGTTCGGTTATCTTTTCAACCTTCACATTGCCATTCTCCAAGTCGGAGCTTGAAGCAGAAAAGGCATAGAAGGTATAGTCATTGGCATTAGAGTCCCAGTATTTGGGTGTCTGTGCAGCAGCGCCGATATTGCTTTTGATGTTGTTCTGCTCATTTTGAGTAAGGGTCTGACCCACATACTCCCAACCGGTAGTGTTGCTCGTGGAGGTGTTGTCAGTGCCGTCGGTATAAACCACCTTATAGTTGTTGAAGACAAGATCCTTATCTTCAAGTTGTCCTGCACCTAGCTTCCCCTCATTCTTTATGCCGAAGACATAGAAGGTGCTGCCCAGCTTGTCGGCATCGTCCTTGCCCAAAGCAGCACGCGTGACAGCTTCGATATTGGAACCGAAGCCGATGGCGCCACTGTTGTTGCTGGTGGGGTTAGTATCAACGAAGTCGTCGTTGGCACATGCAGCCAATCCCATCACCACTAATATGTATCCTATCTTACTGTTCATTCTCTTTATGTTTATGCCCGTAAACGGGTCGTTGTTTCTTGTTCTTGTTTTGCCTCCCACAATCCCGCGCATGCTTTAACGCTCTCGGAGAGAGCTAGCTCCTATTGCGTAGCGCTCGAGCATCAAGCGCTTCGTTTTCAAATTGTTCGTGCGCAGCTCGCTTTTGTTTCGTCAGGCGCTTTTGCTCCTACTTCTGCCTGCAAGTCCTTCCCTTCAGGGGAGGATTTAGGAGAGACTGTATCCTTCGCACGTTCTGTGGACCGCCACCGTGCTTCGGTTTTTGTTGTGATCAAGTGGGGAGTCGAACCCCACCTGACCTATGAGTTTGTTGGTGTAGTTTTGCTAGGAGTCAGCTCTCTCCGAGAGCGTAGACGATGGCGTTCGAGCATCGCTCGCATTGTTTTACAACGCACAAATCAACGCTCGCTTTAACGCTCTCGGAGAGAGCTAGCTCCTAGCGCTTGTGCTTTTGTCGATCGCTTGTGCTCCTATTGCACTGCACTCGAACATCGCTACATCCTCTCTATGCGAGAGGGTCGGGGCTCCTACTTCACCGTGATTACCTTCACGTCGTACTGGCCTACAGTGCCGTCCTTGGTCTTAGTGTAGAGCTTGTCTTTGTAATTGGCGAAGTTGTTTCCGTCAATGCCTGACGCTGCGTAGTAAACACCACTACCGTCATTGGCTGTGTTGTAGTAGTATGTTGTACTTGCGTTATAATCTGATGAAGTTGCAGTAGTACCACTTGTCGGAGTCTGACCTACCTTTGTATATTCTGGATTCACGTTTGCTTCCTTTGTATAAACGTAAGCATAGTATTCAGCGGTTACGCCTGATGCCAACGCTGTAGAAGTGAACTTAACACCATTGATAGTCATGTTGGTGTCATCAGAAGATGGAACTTGTGTAACCGTTTCTGTAGTTACTGCAGTAGTTGTGATTCCCAGTGGTGAACCATTAAGCTGTGCAATGACTTCGCTCTCTGTAGCAGCTCTGTTGAGTTTGTAAACCTGAGCCTGTGTAGCAGCATTACCAATAGCAGTAGGATTGATCACTGTGTGGTTCTTTGTATCCTCGTCAACAACATAGATAGTCTCACCTGCCTTGTAGTCACCCTGCAGAGAAGAGTTCTTTGCATAAGTGGTTACGTTGTTAGTTGATACAGTAGTGATGGTTTCCTGGTTACCTGTAGTCACGTCGATGACAACTGCATCGAAGGTGATTGGGTGCAGACCTTCTGCATCTCCACTGGTTGATGGATCGTCTGGGTCAGTAGGAGTCGTACCAGTGGTACCATTAGTGTTGTCTGAAATCTTGAAGAGGTAAGTGTAGGCAAAGTTTGGCTTCCACTGACAGTATTCTGCAGGAACAACTACGCGTGCGTTCTTAACCTTGATTGTTTCACCAGATTGATCGTCAGAAGTCAGAGTGTAGTCGCATCGGATGAGCATTGGAGTTGCGCATGCCTCATTTGGATAAACAGTAGTGTAGCTGCCTTCTGTACTGCTTGATGACAATGGAGTATCCCATGTTGGAGTTACCGGAGATTCGGAAAGTGCTGTTGCAGTAGTGATGTTTGTTCCAAGTGACAAGGTTCCAGTATAGGTGACAGTAGAGTTTGTTACCTTTGGCTGGTTCTCCACACCGGGTTGTTTGTCACTGTAAGTTACAGTGAGGGTGTTCACTGCAGGTGTGCCTGTAGTTGTTGCAGGTGTTGTATTAACGTTCCAGAGAGCTGCCTTGAAATTATCATCGCTTATATTGTCCATAGCTTTGAATGTCGTAACAGCTGCATCTGCATTATCATCAAAGTAGAACTGATCGATATGTACCTTGTAGCCTGGCACTGTCTCGTAGAAACCTACACGTACACGTGAACCGAAGTTGCGGAAGGTGAGTACAACAGGTTTGTCATACTTAGACTTCTCCACAACCATGCGGTCAGAATAGTACATGTTATCAAGCACTGCATCCTTCGTGGCAGTAACAGTGTAACCCTTATTGTACTTGCTCTTTGTGGTTGTTCCAGTGACAGGGTCCTCGAGAAGCTTTGTCACAGTAACATGACCTGCTTCCAATTCTGCCTTTCCTGCGAATGCAGTAAAGGTGTAGCTTGGTGCACTGTAGTCCCAATACTTCACAGCCTGACTTCCCACAGCTGGAGAAACTTTTGCTGCTTGATATGGAGTTTGACCAACATACTCCCAACTGTTGGTGTTTGTCTCGCTTTTGCCTACATTTGCGTTATCGTAAACAACCTTATAGTTGACGAAGACATTATTGTCCTTGTCCTTTGTGCCATCCTCATCAGCAGTATGCTTCACGCCAAACACCACGAACTCATTGTTCAGCTTCGTAGCAGCATCACTGCCCGACAGTGTGGCACGTGTCTGTCCGGAGACGTTGGAGGAACCGAAGGTGATGGGAGCACCGGTGATTGCGCTCTCGTCTGTATTGTTGACGATTACTTCATCGTTGGCGCAGCTGGCGAATGCAGCGGCTGCAGCGACGATGAGCAAATAATTTTTTCTTGTCATTTTGATTCTGTTTTAATTGTTTGTTTCAAATGCTCGCTTTAACGCTCTCGGAGAGAGCTAGCTCCTAGCGCTTGTGTGTTTGTCGAGCGCTTGTGTTCCTATTGCTCTCGAGCGTTGCTCGCTAGTTGAGAGGCTTTGCTTTTGAAAAGCCCGCTCTCATACCGAGGGCGGATGAAGGGCGGGCTTATGTGGTATGGGCGCGGCTGGATTCGCCGCTACCCTTCATGATGTTTTTAGTCTACTACCTTAATTACCTTGTAGCCGTAGGTGGTTCCTACCTTAACGCGTACTACGTAGTAACCGGCAGATGTTGGAGTGAGGTGCGTCTGGGCGACTGCTGTTGAACTAATACTTGTCCAAGCTGTAGACTCGCCATAAGCCTTCTCTGCCTTTTCCTCAGAAATCTCTGTGTCAGACCTGAGCCACTGCCATGTTCCAGTGACTGTTCCGTCTTGAACGGTGAGAACAATCTTTTGTCCCTTCTTGAACTCATTGTTCTTCACGACTGACTGTCCCTCAGATGTTGCAGTGATGCTTGGAGTAGATACTGTGGTTACAGTCTCCTGAACATGCTCTTCTGTGTCAACTACAACAGCATCGAAGGTGATTGGATAGAGACCTGCTGGGTCATCTGGGTCTGGTTTTGGATTATCTGGGTCAGACGGATCTATTGGTGATGGCACTGGGTTGGATGGGTCGTGCTGGTCACCCTTTGGACCTGTTGGATAATTTGGGTTTGGAATTACCGGACAATCTGGGTTCGGTATATTTGGTCCATTTGGATTATCTGGGTCTGGGATGTATTGAGGAATGGTGTCACCTGTTTCTGGATCCACATAATCAGGTTGTGGAATGTATGGAGGAATGGTGTCGCCTTTTATAGAATCGACTTCTATATCTGTATCACCGCCTGTATCTGGATTAGGCTTACGTCCGTCGCCCTTGGATGGGTCTCTGTCGTCATCCTTATTGTTACCACCTGTGTAACCGTTGCTCTTGTCAGAAATCTTGAAGAGGTAGGTGTATGTGTAGTTAGGCTTCCACTGGCAGTACTCTACTGGTACGCTCACGTAAGCGTCACGAACATTGATGACATCGCCACTACCGTCGAGTGCAACGAGGGTGTAGTCAACACGGAGCTGCATCTTCAGAGAGTTGTTCTCGTTTGGAAGGATTGGCTTGTAGTCGGAAGTCTTGCTTTCTCCATCGATAGTATAAGTACCCTTTGCGAATGTTGCAGTGGCTGATGATGATCCAAGGAAGACTTTCTCTGCACTATCTACTACCTTACCTGCTGCAGACATGTACTTTGTAGGTTGTCCTGCCTTTGATGCATCTACAGAAGTGTAGTCGAGTTTACCGAACTTGCTTGACCAAGCCATCTTGTTGCTACCGCCATTGAACTTAACGACAGCTGCATTGGTTGCCTTGTCGTAAGTGACGTTGTACTTACCTGACTCTGGGAAGGCACCGCCGACACCGAGTGTCTTGCTACCATAAGCAGCACCTACATAATAGAACACGAGGTCCTTGATGGCATAGCCTGGCACAGTCTCGTAGAAACCGATACGCATGCGTGCTCCCATACGGCGGAACTGGAAGGTAACAGTTTCTTTGTAAGCCTGGCTTGCTGGTGTAGTGTTTGTAGCAGCCTTAGCTTTAGGAGTGGCAGTGATACGGTCAGCGATATAGATGCCGTCTACTGCACTTTGACTGGCAACATTAATCTTGATGCTGTCGGAGTTAGTGATGATTTCATTATCTGCGAGACCTGCAGCAGCTACAAAGTTATAGCTGTCTGAAGTGTAGTCCCAGTACTTCACGTCCTGAGAAGCACCTTTCTTTGATGTCATACCTACATACTCCCAGTCTTTGACGTTTGTGTCAGAAGAACCTGCTGAACCTGCTTTGTACTGGAGCTGGTAGTTGTCGAAGATAGCGGTAGTGGTACCCGGGTTGGAACCCTTGGTCTTGCTACCATAGATGTAGAATTTACCGCCAAGGAGATTTGCTGATGTGGCATGGTCGGCACGTGTCAACTTATTGGTGTTGCTACCGAACATGATGGCAGTAGTTCCCTCGTTGGTCGGAGTGCTCTCGGCAAGGTCTGCCAAGTCATCCGAAC
Source organism: Bacteroidaceae bacterium (assembly GCA_963640465.1). GTDB lineage: Bacteria > Bacteroidota > Bacteroidia > Bacteroidales > Bacteroidaceae > Colivivens. The sequence goes on from CAVHYP010000059.1 coordinate 11,630, forward strand.
AGCTGGCAACGGTAAGTCCCATTGCTGCCAGTAAAAGGAATTGTGTTTGTTTCATACTTTTGTTTATTTGTTTATTTATTGTTTTACTATTTCTCTTTTGTATCGTCTTCTCTTTTGTATCGTCGTTCTTAGGAGTCAGCTCTCTCCGAGAGCGTAGACGATGACACTCGAGCGCAGCTCGCAATGTTTACATCCCACAAATCAACGCACGCTTTAACGCTCTCGGAGAGAGCTAGCTCCTAGCGCTTGCACTCAAGCATCGGGCGTTCCGTTTTCAAATCGTTCGAGCATCGCTCGCTATGTAGGAGTCAGCTCTCTCCGAGAGCGTAGACGATAACGCTCGAGCGCAGCTCGCTTTTGTCGTCACTTCGCCTATGTTTTACATCCCACAAATCCGCGCACGCTTTAACGCTCTCGGAGAGAGCTAGCTCCTAGCGTTTGCACTCGAGCATTGAGCGTTTGTGCTCCTATTTCTGCCTGCAAGTCCTTCCCTACATCTCGAACTCGTGTGTGCCGCCGTCCTCGAAGTCCTTGACTACTGCGTCGAATCCGGAACCTCCTTTGCGCTTCGGCATCTTGATGGTGTCGGCATCGAGCTCGATGGTGAGCACTCCGCCTTTGTAGCGCTTGCGTACCTGGTCGGTGACATCGAACACGAACGTGGAGTCCATACCGTTGTTGAACTGCATGTCGACATCCATGTAGTGGCGGATCTCATCGCCGTCGGCATCGGTGGCACGGCTGCTGTTGAGGTTACACATTCCGAAGGTCAGAAGTTTGCCTCCGGCAATGTCCACGCTCTCGCCTTTCATGTCGCACCCAGTCTTGAAGCGCACGTAGTAATGCACTGTTACTGGGTCGTTGCCTGTCACTCCCGTATTCACGTTCACTCCACGTGCCATGCCCGAGAGGTTGGCGTTACCGTCCACTCCAGTGATCTTGCCGTTGTTGTGGTGGATAATCACCTGGGTGAGGTAGATGTATGTCACTGGGTAGAGCAACATGTCGAGTTTTCTTACCCATACATTACGGCTTTCGTCATATTCGAACCCGTCGAGGTTCTTGTTGATCTCCAGTGCCTGACTGTAGGCACTGAAGAGTGCTTCGGGTTGATAGAACGAACGGGTGTACTTCGGTGCCTGGTAGCGTGCCGAGTTCATCGTCTGTCCTGTATATGCTGTCACGTGTTCGAGGGTCGACTGTTCATCGAATCGCAGACTCTGCACTCCGTCGAGCGTGGTCACTTCGTTCCACACGAGCAAGTCCCAGAATCCCCAGTCGAACGGAGCCGAATACTTGTAGCCATTGATGAGGTCGGACTGTACGCTGGTGTGCTCGTTGTACGCCACATTTCCCGTGTAGTAACGACGAATCTGGAAGGATGTCGGTTTGGTGTAACCTATCTCTCCGAACAGGGAGATGTCCTGGTCGTCCCATCCGTAGTACCACTCGTCTTTCCAGCTGTATTGGCCGCCGACTTCCGTGGTATAGTCCCAGAAGACGTCGAGTTCGAGCTCCACAATCGGGAGTTCGGTCTCTATTGTTCCGTTATAGTCGAGGTGCAGAATCGGATTGCGCTCGCAGCCGGCAAGCATCATGGTTGCAGCCGCCAGCGTAAGCACTTTCACTCGATTCTTCATTTCATTCATTCCCTTCATTTGATACTTTTCATTCATTCCCTTCGGTTTCATCGTCCTCTTCATTTCTGCAGCTCCCAACTCTTGAAACTAACACCTTTCTCTGCTCTGCGATGATAGAGCAGGTCGTAGGTCAGCGTGATGCCAATGCGAGTAGGTCCGAACCAGGTGAACTGGTGCTGGCGACGCTTGAAGAGATTTCCGAACTTGTCCCATTTGTAGTAGTAGAGGTTGTCGTGTCTGTCGGGGTAGAGCACACTCTCATACTGATAGGGGTCGTACTTGGTCCAGAACACTCCTACTTGTGCTCCGAACTCGAGGCGCCAATGGCCGGTCTTGGTAAGCGGGAGTACATATCCCACTCCGATGCCGCCTCCGACTCCTTCGCCTTCCCAACCACGTTTTTTGTCGAAACAGATGCCGAAGAGTCCAAGATGTGCATATGCCTGTGCATACCAACCGGTGAATGCGGCTCCGTTGCCGTAGCCTGTATTCTCCACGCTGCCGTCCTTGAGGTAATAGCGTGCCTCCACCTGGTAGTTGCGGATCTGGAAGTACTTGTACTGTTTGTAGTGCTGCCACCAGGGGAAGTCGAGCGATGCTCCGTAGGTGAAATGTCCGTGGAGCGGATAGTACTCGATGGCGATGTTGGGTATCGGACAGAACCGGTCGTACCCTGGCACATAGGCGAAGTCGAACAAGAGGTTGGTCTTCACCGACAGTACCTCACGTCTCGGCAGTTTCACTATGATGTCTTCCGGTACGATGGTGTCGGGTTGTGTCGCGATGGTGTCGGGCACAGCGGGTACCACTTCCTCCGTTTCTTTCTCTTTGGGCGTGACCTCAGGTTCAGCTGGTTGGCGTTTACGGAATACCAGCACCACGCGTGCAGTACGCACTTCGGGGAAATATTCCTTGAGCAGACGGTTCCAGAGCCGTTTACCGTCCATTGCCATGAGTTCCCACTTGAGTTTCTGCTGGTTGGTGTCGATGTATTTGTCCACGACTGCAGCCACCCGTTCATAGTCCTTGTCGCCCCTCTCTTTCATGAGAGTGACGAGGTAGAGGTAGTCCTCGGGTATTTCCTTTATGGTGAGACAGCTGTCGATGCTGTGATCGGCGCTTTGATTTATCACGTTGAGCAGTGCACGACGGCGCAACTGACTGAGTGTGCGGTTCCACTTGTAAGGTCCTTCAGGTGAGGCAGTACCGCGTATGTGTATGGATTCCAGCGTGTAGTCATCGTTGTTGAGGTAGGGCACAACGTCCTCCTGAATCTCACGACGGAAAGGGGAGTCCTTTGGTATATCAAACTTGTTGACAGGGAAAATGACTTTCTTTGTGATATTAAATAGGAGTGGGTCGGATACAGCATCGGCTGTCCCCAATTCCTTGACGGTGTCACCACTGAACACCACCAACTTGGTGGGGATATACTTCTCCTGCGCAGGCACGGCATAGGCATTTGCGGTTCCCAGAAGAAGCATAGATGTAATTAATAGCAATATTCGGCTCATAATAGCACTATCTATTCGTTCTTTGCACTTTCTGTTTTGATTTGCAAAGTTAGGCATTTTCATTCATGCGGAACAAAAAAAGAGGACAAAAAGTATTGCCGCTTAACATTTCGTGCGCGGTGAATATGGCATTGTGCATCGTAAGTGCCGAAATTGGCAAGTTGAGTGCGCAAGGAATTAGCCCTCGGAGAGAGCTGACTCCTATTCCGTCTTCCACTCTTCTATTGTTCCCGTCTCCGA
>CAVHYP010000060.1:0-13938 GCA_963640465.1 Bacteroidaceae bacterium
AGTTCGCTATGTAGGAGTCAGCTCTCTCCGAGAGCGTAGACGATTGCGTTCGAGCATCAGCTCGCAATGGCGCCCCGAAGGGGCAGCTGCTACCAGCCCAAGGCAGAGTTCTGAAGCGTAGCGGAAGAACGGCACCTTGGGTAAACCGTCCCAGCGTATCATGTGCGCCCTGTAAGGGCAACTACATACCCATTGCTTTATTCAGCTGCCCTTACAGGGCGTTGGATAGTGGTGTGCTTGGTAACCCAGGGCGTTGCCCTGGGCTGATTGTAGCTGGGCTTTCAGCCCGACAACCACGCTGCCACCCAGAGCTTCAGCTCGCCATGTTTTTTCAGCCCACAAGCCCATGCTTGCATTAACGCTCTCGGAGAGAGCTAGCTCCTAGCGTTTGTACGCTTGTCGAGCGCTTGTGCTCCTATTTACGTCTGCCACGTACTAATTCCCGCGCTTGCTTTAACGCTCTCGGAGAGAGCTACCTCCTAGCGCTTGTGCTCCTTTCTGTCGTTCAAGTGTTGCATCCTATCATTGAACTTGGTGCAAGTGTGAATAAAAAAGAGTCCCCATTGTGTGGGGACTCTTTTCATCATATTTACGAAACATGCATGCATTACATTGCTTCGCCTGCATCGGAACCTTCACCGTTGTCACCGGTATCTATTATTCCAGGGTTGATAGTCATGCTGTTGCTATTGCCTCTAAAGTCATTGACCGAGTTTGTGTTTGTTGACGACATCAGCATCTCTGCCATTTCCATCTTGAAAACACGGACACTTGGTGTTGAATATTTCTTTTTCATTGTGTGTTTGTTTTTGTCCTTTACTTTATTACCTTCTTACCGTTCACGATGTAAACGCCACGTGGAAGAGCATCGAGATTCGTTCCCATATACATTCCGTCGACATTGTAGATGACTGTTTGGGTATCGATAGTTGAGTCGACCTCAATCTCGTCAACGGCAGTTATCTCTTCGTCGTCACCAATGATGAGGATTGGCTTCGCTTCGCTTGTGATTGGCACCTTGAAGTAAGCACGCATGCCCTTGATCTTGCTTCCTGCCTTGGCAAGTTTCAGTGTGCCGTCGCTTCCGAGGAACAGGGTGGTCTTTGTGTCATCGATGGTCATCGGACTGTAAGTGCCGACAAAGTCGTAGGCATCGTTGTAAGTCGGTTTTTCAGAACTTATCTTCACTCCTTTGAATGTAGGGTTGACGATGTTCTTCACCGGCTTTACGAGATATGCCTTACCCGGAAGAAGATAGCGCACTGTCTGGTAGGTAATCACATTGTCGTTGATTTCCTTTACTCCGGAAACGGCACTGCCTTCGAGTGGACTTCCCTCTACATAGGTCTTGAACGGTACGCAGAAGGTGTTCCAAGCGCCTGCCACAAGTGTGCGTTTGAGGTTGGCGTTGACACGCTCGTTGACGTGGCTGGTTATCTCGCTCGAGTTGTCTGCAGACTCATCCAGGGTAAGCTCGTAGAGAGTGAGGTTGTCGAAGTAAGTCGGCACGTCTACGGTCGAAGCCTGGTTGTTGGTCACTTGCATGTAGATGGTGAATGGTTGCAGGCCTGTCGTGCAGTCGTCAGCCACGTAGTTCCACACACCCTTGTTGTCCATCACGAGCATCTTCTGTTCGCGTGCAGCGGCGGCGGAGATACTGTTGAACGTTCCGAGAGCAGCGTAGCCCAAGCCCTTGAGCTGCGTCATGCTGGCTGGAGTTTTCTCTATCTCGCTTTCTTCGTTGGCCTCAAACTGGGCATCAGTACTTGTCACCTTGACAACGTATGGCTTGTTGGCTTCGATATTCGCCACCTCCTGGAAGCGTGCTTCGTTGTATTCCGATACGGCTGTTTCCAGTTCGTAGAAGTGGAAACCATCTGGCACAGTGCATGAGAACGGAAGCGTGAGCGTTGTGATGCTGTCGGTGAACTCGCGGTCGAAGCTAACTGCCTTTGCTGTGAATGCCTTTGGCACGTCGTAGTCGCGGGTACCAGTAAGGTTGTACTTTGCACATTGTAGATTGCCTTCGCTGTCACTGTAGACCACATTGTCTGTAGTCTGAGAACCGACAGAATCTGGTGCATAGAGCAATGTTCCGCTTGCCAGACCGAGGTTCTCGGCATCGAAGCCAGTGAGCGAATTACATTCTGAGAGGTCTACCCATGCAAGAGTATTGTTTCCTGCAAAAGCGTTGTCTTCAATTTGCCTCATGGTTGAAGGCAGTGCAATACGCTTCAGATTCGTGAGCGAATTGATGTCATTTGCCTGAAGTGAAATGATGACAGACTTCTTCAGAGGGGTAAGATCGTTGATTCCGTTGAATTTGCAGAACCATCCGGCAACACTGTCGACAGCTGCCAGCTCATCCTCCGTGGCGTAGCCATGCGAAGCGAGGGCACGGAAGAACTCTTCATCTTCGAAGGTGAAGCTTATGCTGTTGGTGTGCTTTGCGAGGTCTGTGGAAGAGGTGAACCCATTAAGTTTGCTCTTGCGCACGTAGATATTGTCAACTTTGTTGATGTCGCCCTCGATATTGTCGTCGAAGAAGTCTGAAGCTGTCTCAGGAGCATTGCCAAGGAAGATGATTGTGTGCAGGTTGCTGGCATCGCCAAACGCCTTGTCTCCTATTTCTGTGACATTGTCGCCAACAACGATAGTCTTGAGTGAAGACATGGTGTTGAGAGCATAATCTTCAATTTCTGTGGCTGTGCGAGGCAGAATAACTGTTTCAAGGTTATTGCAGTTATAGAACATTTTCTCGGGCACCACATTGTCGTCTGAAATGCAACTGGTTTTTTTGGAAAAGCCTGGGACACCAACTTTGTCGAAATATTGCATAAACACCATCTCGTCCTTGGTCAACTGTGCATCATAGAGATCAATGTATGAGAGACTCGATGTATATACCAAATCATTTTCAGGAGTGCATCCGGCGAGCATTCTTATGACAGCAATGTCCTTGCAGCCAATCGGACCGTTGACCTTCAAGGCAGATATGTTGCCCGTCTGTCCTTCTATTCTGGTGATTCTGTCTGCTCCCCATAGACGAGTTGAAGCTGTCTTAACTGTAAGTCCGAGTGAATCGGCGAGAGTGTTGGCCTTTGTCAGAGTTATCTCACGCACATTGAGGTGTGTCGATTCGTAGTATCCCTGGATGTGGTCGGCGTACTCTGGCCAGGCTTTCCGGTACTGTTTCTCATAGCCCTCGGGCACCATGACGACGAAATCCTTGGGGAGTTCCTCAAAGACACCCGAAGCAATATGTGGACAGACTGTGCCAAGAGCCCAAATCTTCTTCAAGTTGCCGCATCCCTTAAAGGCATCGACAGTGATTGTGTCGAGAAGTGCAGGGAATGAAATCTCCTCAAGATTTGCCATGCCTGTGAACGTCTTGTCACCGAGCGTTGATACAGATGTATGTGCGAAATCTGTAAAGTTCTTTATCTCTGTGTTGCCATTCAGGAATCCCGTGATGTCGCCAAGTTCCCAGAGATCATCGACTGAGAACACATGGTTATTCTTCATGGCTTTGAATACCGGCTCGTTGTTGAACATGCAATATACAGTGTCGGCATAGGCATTGTATTTGGCATCGCTCTGGAAGGAGCTTTCCTTGCCATAACCGCAAAGTATAGCTGAGAAGCGCTTGTTGCCGGAGTTGATGTCCCAGGCGGAACTGCTCACGTCTGACGGTGTTCCAAGCATCACGAGATACTCCAGGTTGGCACTCTTATTGACTGCCTTGCGGTCAACTTCCTGCACATTGTCGCCCACAACGATTGTCTGCAAGTTGGCACACTCAGCCATTGCATAGTGGCGTATCACCTTGGCGGTCTTTGGAAGGATAAGCGTCTTGAGCTTGTCGAGCTTGTAGAACAAATATCCAGACACATCATTGTCGAGGTCTATGCGGCTGTTGTTCTCAAAAGTCTCGGTGAAGTCATACTTGTAATTGCCCTTCTTGAATTCTGCTTCATAAAGGTCAAGATAAACAAGGTTGCCGGCTGGATTCTCTTCACACATGGTGTTGCGTCCTGCCATCATGCGGATTACGCCGAGGTCGCGTGCGTCAAGTGGTCCGATTATGCGCAGAGAGTCGTACTGAGCATAGTTGCCGCTGAGCAAGCAAACTGCAGCAAGTTCGTCCTTATATTCGTAAGTCAAACCGAGCTTGCCTGCGAGTTGACCCACATCAGTCACAGTGACAACCTTCAGGTTGCGTGTACGTTTGCTCAATGCATTGATGTGGTCTGCCGCAGCACTCCAGCTTGTCTTGTAGACATTCACCAACGTGTCGGGCACATATATAACATAGTCGTCAGGCAAGCCCATGAAAGCGAAGTTACCGCCGTTCTGCACGGTTGCGGGTTCTTTCGAAGAACAATAAAGCGTCTTGATACCACTGTTCTGGAATACATAGTTGCCAATATTTGTTACCGTCTCAGGGATTGTGAGGCTAACCAAGTTGATGCATCCCTGGAAAGCATAATCCTCAATTTTGCTTGTACTGTCAGGCAAGACGATGCTCTGAAGTGACTGACAGTTCTTGAACATTTCCTTGTAGACTGTTTCGAGACCGCATGAACCGAAAGCACGGAACTCATCAAACATTTCTATGTTTGTTTCCTTGAAGCGGTCCTTCAACATGTCGGCAGTGGCGCGGGTGGCATCGATGTGCTCCCAGTCGTTGTCGTTAAGGTTTGTTTTGAACATCATGTCATCCTTCAGAAGGTTGAACACTTTGTCATCTACAGGATCAAAGAAACAGGGTTTAATCTGGCTCTTGTATTCTTTCCACTTCAGATCAGAGAGGAACTCGTCGTACTGGTCGAGGCACACCTTGATGCGCAGATTCTTGCTGTCGGCGAATACACCCTTGCCCAATGTGACCTGACTTGGAGCAATGGATTTCGTGCAGTTCGTTCCGTCCGTCACTTGATAGACAAGATTGAAGTCCGTGAAGTTTGGACATTTGGCGAAGGCTGAATCCTGAAGTTGTATATTGAAGTCAGTGTACACATCTCCACAGAAGGTGTGTGAGTCGGTAATGTCGAGTTGCTTGAGGTGCTCATTCTTGTAGAATGCCTTTTTCAACACATTGTCGAGCTTGTAGTTGTTGTAGATGCCGTAGTCGTTGATGAGAGCAGCAAGACCTTCATTACTGTCGATGTCGCTGTTGTCTGGAGCATAGATGTCCACATGCTCGATGTCGTGCTGATCTACCTGCGTCACCTCCGGCATGGTGTTAGTGTCGTAGTGATAGGTGTAGAGGCAGCCCCATTCGCTTTGATCCTCTTTCTGTGCTACGTCGCGCGTCTTTATCATGCTGGAGTATTTGCACCAATAGTCATCGGACAGGTAATCGTCGACTACGTCGGCACCCACGATGATTTTCACTTTGGTGCTGTCAAGTCCTGCAAACGGGTCTCCGGCCAGTACGAAATTGTCGGGGGTGAGGCTCTTGTTACGGTTACCATACTTACTGTACATCACGAGATCTATCTTCTCAAGATTTGTACATCCATAGAAGCATGAGTCTGGCAGCACGAGTACAAACGGGTTGTATGGGCGCAAGTTACCAGCTGGCTCATCCTGGAACTTTATCGTCTTGATGTTGGTCTTTTTGCGGAAGGCGTTACTTTGTATTCCAGTTGTAGTATATCTCGTGGTCGACTTGCTCGGGTCAGCATAGATAGTGACTTCCGTTGCATCGTCGGAAACCGACTTGATGTAGAGCAGTGGTGAGTTGTAGCGCTTGGTCACTGTCACCCAGTTGACAGAGTTGATGTGCCATGACCAGTTTTGAGAGAAATCCTTCTGTGCGCGACTCAAGATATATCCAGTGCCCAATGATGCCATGGTTCTTGCAGTAGCACCAACCGACGTCTTTACAGCGCTGTTTAACGCTGTTGTTGCTGCTTTATATTGGTTGAGAGCTGGTGTAACATACTTGCTATTTACGTAGGCTATTTCTTCTGCAGCCTTTGCTTCGGCTTTCCTTACTGCATTTTTTGCTACCTCAATGGCGTAGTCATCATATTGAATTGCACCCAAACCATTAGCAACGTTTCTGAATGTCTCGGTATTTTCAGCAAGTTTGGTGGAAATCTTTTCGATTTCTTTCTGAGCAACTTGTTCTGCTTCTGTTAATGCAGTTTTAGCTGCTGCTTTTTCTGCTGCAGAAGCTACGGACTTGTATATTGAATAAGCAGAATATACAACACTGGCTACTTCGGCGATCACGATAGGGATATTCAGAAGTGACGCATCCTCGCGTACGGTTGTTGTCGTAGCGGTACTGTTCAGCGAATTCGAAACAAAACTGTAGGTCAAGCCGTCACGTGTTATGTCTTCTTCTGTCGTTGGCAGATAGTCGGAACTTTCAATGATATCCTTATACTGACTCCAGTTGGCATCGGTTATGAAGTCGTTGTAGAAGTCAGGATAAACCTTGATGCGGAACGACGGGTCAACACCGTCGAACACATTCTTTCCTATGAATATCTCGGATGGCTTGATGGCATCGTAGTGGTTGTCACCCTCGGTGACGAGATAGTACATATTGAGTTCCTTCAGGTTCGAGCATCCCTTGAATGTTTTGTCGGGGATGACAAACGACAGTTGAGTATGGGCGTTGCTTACGTTGCTGGCACAGTCCTCGAAGACGATGCTCTTTATGTGCTCGTTGTTTTGGAAACCAGTTGAAGAGAGAGCAATGGTCTTGTAGTTGTAGGTCGTACCAATATCATTGTAGATACGCATCTCGCCGTTCAAATTGTCAATAGCGTCATTGTCCACACCGGTGGCTTTGAGGTAGTAGATGGTCTCGTCGTTGTCAGGCACAAGCACACTTGATGTCTTGAAGTTGCGGTATTCGCTCATCCAAGTCGACACGATGCTCTCCATAGCGTCTTGATTCTTGTTAGTGTACGTTGTGTCCCCGTCTTGCGAAACATAGTAAGAATAGGTGACTCCAGCCTCTGTGAATTTATTGAAGTCGAAACTTGTTTTCTCGAACTTGTCCCGGTAGACATTCCAGTCATCGTCTGCAACAAATTCCTCATAGACTGCTTCTGGAATGCGTATCTTCAAGTTGGTGCAACCATCGAATGCCCCTTTGCCTATCGGCATCTGTTTTGGGTGAATAACCGAGTAGTGGTTGTTGCCCTTGTCGGAAGAAAGCACTACATCAAAGTATTCAAGGTTTTGGCAGTTTGCGAAAGCAGAGTCTCCCAGCTCTATCTTCAGATCATAGTAGGAATTGCGGGCATCGCTCATGATTTCCTCAAACTTCACATGCTTCACGTTTGTGTTGCCCTTGAATGAATTTGCCCACACCTTGGTGGTGTTGTAGTTGTAGGTCTCGCCTATGTCTTGATATATTTTCAGCACGCCTCCATTGTCGGAAATCTTGCTGTTGTCGCAACCGATGACGTGCACCATGGTGACGTCAGAACCGGTCTTGCCCTTCTTTTTCAATACCGACGCTGTGGCATCGGCATTGCGGTCGTAGGCGTATTTCACGCCTTCTTCGGTGAAGTCGGTTTCGCGGAAGTTTGTCACTGCCACAAGGTTTTTCTTGTAGTTGCTCCACATCGGGTCGGCGCAGAAGTTGTCGTAGTATTCTGCATCGACATAGACCTTGGCGTTAGGACAAAGCAAGAACATATTTTTGCCGGCAGGCTTCACATCTCCTGGGCGCAGAGATACTGTATGGTCGTCCCCGGCATACACTTTGTAGCGCATGTAGAGTTTCTCGAAGTTCGCATCAAAAGCCTCGTCGCGGATGGTTATATCTATCCAGAAGTCAGCTTTAGTGCCAGCAATATTACTGTTGCAGTCAATAAAATCAAGTTCTTTTACTCCGGGAAGATAGGCAATGGAGTCGGTAGCATAGCTGTTTATGGTGCCGATATTGTTGATGACATGATAGCTTGTCTTTGTCTGGTCGGCAACACCAGTGACTACCGTCATCTCTACCTTGCCGTTCTTCCTTCCGCTTCTTTCATACTCGAGGTAATCCTCTGTATACACGTCATTGGATACCGTCTTTCCGGAAATGAGATTGGATGTGTTGCCTGCTGATGCTGACACCTCAACCTTTCCTGTAGATTGGGTTACGTAGCAGTTCTTTACAGTACAGTCATTTTCACTTACATAACCAACGATACCCCCTGCATAGTCATCGGCGTGCACATAAGACGGACCATAGAGGTAACAGTTGGTCACGCTGGCTCCGGAATACAAATTGCCAACAATTCCTCCAACATTATTCTCGACATCCTTCACCGTGCCCTGGAAAGAGCATAGGTTGATGGTGGCTCCTGTATCAGCCTTTCCTGCGATACCGCCAATACATTCCGGCTCACCGCTTGCGGAGCGAGCATAATAGCCGTCGGTCACATTGCAGTTTTCAATTAAACCCTTACCAGCTACATATCCTGATATGAAGCCCTGATAATCGTAGTCAGTACCCAAGAGCTTTGGAGACTTGAGGTTCAGGTTCTTTACCGTTCCATGCACATTACCGCTTGAGCAAACCAAGCTGAACAGTCCTGCATACTCCTGATTCTTTAGCGTGATATTGATGATGGTATGGTCTTGTCCGTCGAATGTTCCAAGGTAACCGTTGCTTGAAGAGGCAATAGGTGAGAATTCGCCGGCATTAGTCATGTCGATGTCGTTCATCAAACGGGCGTTCACTGTACGGTCTTCAGAAACTTTGGTGCGGAATGCAGCAAGCTGTCCTGCATTGTATATTTCGTATGCACCGTCATATAGGCCAGGAAGATCTTCTGTGCTAACTAATTCCGCTCCATATATTGTCCCTCCTGTAGTAGTGTCAGTACAGTTTACTTTTACACCGTCTTCCACTGTGCAATTGTGTATTGCTGCGGCAACGGAGCGATGAACACATGCTCCGCAAATGCCACCAACGTACTTGGAGCCGGATATTCTGGTTGTACCGGCACTATGGTTCGTGACACTACAATTGTCAATGTCCGAAAGTGAGAGGTAGCCGACAATACCACCAACGAAACCATTTTTACTGTTGGCAGATGTGAGATATCCGTCAAATGAGCAGCCTATAATCTTAGTGCAGTCTTCTGCACTTCCGACGATGCCACCAATATAGCTGGCTGTCTTTGCCGAGGAAAAGTCTGCAAAATTGAGAACTGCCTGTTTTACATGGCAATTGCGGATGACTGTATTCTCTGCACTAGCGCACACGGCACCTAAAGGTGATTGGTCGTATTTTGTGTCAGGGTTATAAGTGGTGTAAGTTGGCTGTATGAGGGTAAGGTTCTCTATAGTTGCACCTTTAACCCGACCAAAGAGCCCATAGTACGCTGCAACCCTGAAAGCCAGACCACTGATAGTGTGTCCCTGACCGTCGAACTTGCCCTTGAACCTATGCCCCATAGATTCGCCTATGGGTGTCCAACTGGTGTTTTCTGCAGGTGTGATGTCGATGTCGGCAGTAAGCCTGGCATTGACGGTAGCAGTGTCTTTGTTAACGATTTTGGCAAACTCTTCCAGTTCTGTGCCACTCGTAATCAGATAATAGCCGTCAGTGTCCTTCGTCAGAGTAGTGGTGTCATCAGCAAAAGCCGTAGCACCAAAGCCCATAAAGAACAATGAGAGCACAAGAAGCAGGCGCACTGCACTCCGCTCCTTCACCCGAAGTTTGTTACTTTGAATCATGAATCTATTTTTGTTTTTATGTTTTTGCTTCTTTTCAATGCCTAACTATCTGCCGTGCATATGCGTATGCATCGAACACTCGATGCCTTAATTAATGTGCAAAGTTACAAAGAACTGGAATACGGAGAACTACTCTACCGTAAATTTTACAGAAATGAAATATTCAGATCAATGGATGGTGCAGGAATTTCAATGTGTGGTTTGCAACGAGGATGAGAGGAGTCCACTTTCATGCCCAACGCAGAAGCTGGCATCGTCCACCATGTTGACGAGGCGGTAGATGTTGGCTGAGGTGAACTCGGCGGTTTGCGGGGGATCGGTGCGAGCTTTCGTCGGAGCCGATACAACCGATTGTCGGTGCCGATGCGAGCGGTCGTGGATGCCAGCGCGAGCGGTTGCCTCGTGGGAGGACATGCCGGATGTTCCGTTCTGCGGTGCAAAGTTACGACATTGAAGGGGCAGAATGCAAATCCGTTCAATTTCGTTCAATGATTTTTTTGGGGCGTAGTGACGCGAATCTAACTAATACTAACTGGAATGGTGGGCTGGACTGAGCGTGGAATAGGAGTCAGCTCTCTCCGAAAATGCAGACAATGACTTTGATGTAGTCTTTTGATCGGTACAGTCTGTTGCCTTGCCCGTTTTGGGAGTCATTGATGAGAAGGATGGTTTGTCTGCCGTCGGTGAGTGTCGGTCCGAGACAAAGTCCTTCGTAGTTGGCAAAGTTTATCTTGCCGATTTTCAGTGTGGTGCGGAACTGACAGATGAGTTGCTTGTGGAGTGGGGTAGTGGTGTCGTTGGGGACGACGCGATAGAGTTTCACGATGCAATAACTTCCGAGATATTTGCGTGGTATCAGTATTTCCCGCTCCATCACAATAAGACTACCGTCGTTCATTGCAAGCATGTCGGATATTCCGTGTACGAATGTGCGGAACGTATTTTTTTTCCTTGCCGGCACATCCATTTCGTAGATGTATTGCTTTGCTGGCTGCAGTCCGTCGGTGAAACTCAATATGTGTCTTGTAAGTGGTTGTTTGTTACGGTCAGTTTTCAAAGCTCCTTCGGTGGTTGTCCAAAAGAGATGGGTGGAGTCATTGTATGTCAACGACTCGAATCCGAGATTTGACTGGATGTCGTTTGTCCCGAATCCGGACTGTACGGACAATTCCCTGCCCGTAGGCAATCCATCAAATGAATATTCAAGGATGCGCTGGTCTGCCTCTCCGGAAATGAAGAATGTATTGGACAAAGACCGGTATGCAATGCCTTCCATGTCCCGCTGTGGAAGGTTCGCACGGATCGATCTTTCCTGATTCTCTTTGTATCGTGACGGTTCAGACCTGCGGACATGCCGTATCTTGCCGGTGACGGAGTCGATGGAGATATGCAGGAAATGGAAACCGTCTGCCTCGTCTTTGTCGCTCACGACGGCATACAAACTGTCACTCACATGGGTGATTCCACTATAATGCCCATAGGGAACTTCCATGCGAGTGATATTGGTTTGCCTCATCAGTTGCTGGGCATTGACCGTGCCAATGATAAATGCTGCAAGCAACAATAATGTGATTTGACGTGGGGTGGGGCGCATCAATTCCCAGCTTTCTTTGGTGCGGCTTCGAGGATTGCTACCAGATGCTTCCAAACCATGTCTACTGTCGGAATGTGCAGACACTCGTCGGGTGAGTGTACTCCACGCAGGGTTGGTCCGAAACTTACCATATCCATGTGCGGATATTTCTCGGAAAAGAGACTACACTCAAGTCCGGCATGGATGGCAAGCACGTTCGGGTCTTTGCCGAACAATTCCTTATATTTATCTACGGTCAACTTGAGGATAGTGGAGTTTGGATTCGGTTTCCATCCTGGATAACCTTCGTGGATGAATATGTCACCGCCAGCCAGGGTGAAGGCTGCTGCAACGACTCCACAGATGGCTTGCAACTGGCTCTTTGTGCTGCTGCGCTGACTGACCACAATCTTGATGCGTCCTTCCTCTGGTATCTTGATGCTGGCAAGATTGGAAGAGGTCTCCACAAATCCCGGTATGTCCTGACTCCATTCATACACTCCGTTGTGTACTGCGTTCAATGCCTGGATGAGGTTGTATGCAGTGGTGTCGTCGATGGCAGTCTTTGGTTTGTCGCATGACTCCATGATGAACTCTGCTGTCGGTTCGGTTGTGTGGTACTCGTCCTTGATTTCCGCAGCAAAGACATTGAACTCGCACCGGATGTCATGCTTGATGCTGTCGGGCACTGCAATGACAGCCTCAGCATGACGAGGAATGGCATTGTGGAGATTGCCTCCGTCGATACTTGCGAGATACACTCCCTGGTGTTTGTTGAATGTGTCATAAAGGAAACGTGCAAGCACTTTGTTTGCATTGGCGCGGTTCTTGTAGATATCGTCGCCGGAATGTCCTCCAGTCAGTTTGTCGACTACAATCTTGAGTGTCATATATCCGTCGGGAATATCCTGTGTGGAGTATTTGAATTCAATGTCGGTGTTGATGCCTCCAGCACAACCAATGAAGATCTGTCCTTCGTCCTCGCTGTCGAGATTGATGAGATATCTTCCGGTCATGAATCCCGGTTGGATTCCGTTAGCACCGGTCATGCCAGTCTCCTCGTCACGAGTGAACAGACATTCTATCGGTCCGTGCTTGATGCTTTTGTCGGTAAGTATCGCCATTGCCAGGGCAACGCCGATGCCGTCGTCTGCACCCAGTGTAGTTCCTTTGGCTCTCATCCACTCACCGTCGATATAGGTCTCGATTGGGTCTTTGGAGAAATCGATGACCCGGTCGCTTGTTTTCTCGCACACCATATCCATGTGACCCTGCAGGATAATGGTCTCTCTGTCTTCCATTCCAGAAGTGGCATCCTTTGTTATCAATACGTTTCCCACCTCGTCGGTCTTGCATCCAAGGTTGTTGGTTTTTGCAAAGTCCTGAAGGAACGCAATCATCTTCTCTTCCTTCTTTGAAGGTCGAGGCACTTTGTTGATTTGCGCGAAGTAATCGAACACTGCTTTTGGTTTCAGTTCCATGATATATCTAATTAAAAAAATGTAATACTCGTTCTTTATCTCACTGTTTTCAGTTCAACTGCATTGTACAAAATCTTTTTTTCGTATATTTGCACGCAAATATACTGAATAATGTTGAAAGTATTTCTTTTTACGGTGATAATTCTCGGAGTTTGCATGCTTTTTTTATGCATACGGATTCTATTGAAGAAGAATGGGTGCTTTCCCAACACTCATGTGTCGTCGAGCAAGGCAATGAGACAGCGGGGAATCGGGTGTGCCCAAAGTCAGGACTATATGGCAAGAGTGCCTAATCCTCATGCCATCAAGGAAAGGAAATAGAACTACCAACGGAATAACATAAATATTACAATAGATGAAGACATCAAAATTTTTAATTGCAGCTGTAGTAGCATGCTCATGTGCTTCTGCATTCACTTCATGCAACCAAGCACAGGGAGAGGATGCCGAATCAGCAAAGGAAAGTGGCAAGACTGTAGTGTCAAAGTCAGGTCTTAAGATTGCGTATGTACTTATCGATACTCTTACGAGTCAGTATGAGTATTATAAGGACGTGTCGGACAATTTCCAGAAGAAACAATCAAACGCTGAGGCAACCATCAACGAGAAGGGAAAGAGTTTCTCTGCCCAGGTGCAGGAATTCCAGCGTAAGGTGCAATCCAACTCAATCACACAGCAACAGTATGAGACCGAGCAGGCTCGTCTTCAGAAACTGCAGCAGGATATTGAGGGACTGCAGGCTCGTCTGTCGAACACTCTTCAGGAGGAGTATCAGAAGGAACTGGCTGCTCTGACAGACACTATCCAGAACTTCACCAAGTCGTATGCAGAGGAGAAAGGCTATGACTTCATTCTTTGCAAGAGCAGCGGCATCGACAACGTTCTTTATGGTGCACCTCAGTATGACATCACCAACGAGGTTGTAAATGCACTCAACAAACGCTATGAGAAGAGCGGCAAGAAAAAGGCTGCAGCAAAGGACAACAAATAAGACGGTTCACAAAGACAATTCATAGAACAGACCTGAGGACGATACCCGTAAACAACCTTACAAGGCAATTCTCAGATCCAGCCTTTCGGCACCCGCATAAAAAAGAAGGACTTCAATTGCGAAGCCCTTCCTTTTTGTATGCTCGGCATGAGCATTGTCTAACGGGTGCAAGTCCCGAGTAAGCCCTA
>CAVHYP010000061.1:0-13520 GCA_963640465.1 Bacteroidaceae bacterium
ACTTTGCCACCGATACTGAAGATCACCACCGGACTGAACGGATATCACCGGAATTGGTGAACGGGTATCGACCGGAATACGCAATTCGTTCACATGCGCTCGACAAACGTCAAGCGCTAGGAGCTAGCTCTCTCCGAGAGCGTTAAAGCGAACTGGCTCCATGAGTGGCAGCGTGGTTGCCGGGCTGAAAGCCCAGCTACAATCAGCCCAGGGCAACGCCCTGGGTACCCACGCACACCACTATCCAGCACCCTGTAAGGGCAGCAGAATAAAGCAATGGGTATGTAGTTGCCCTTACAGGGCGCACATGATACGCTGGGACGGTTTACCCAAGGTGCCGTTCTTCCGCTACGCTCCAGAACTCAGCCTTGGGCTAGTAGCAGCTGCCCCTTCGGGGCGCCATTGCGAGCTGGCGCTCGCTTTAACGCTCTCGGAGAGAGCTGACTCCTACATAGCGAACGTGGGATTGCGCAAAAGAAAACATTCTTGACTGACTTCTATTCCAAGCGGTCAATAGCACGTTGAAGTGAATGACAGACAAAAAAGCGCGGAAGCAATTGCCCCGCGCTCTTCTTATGACATAGTGTTTAATTTATATTTCTTCGAAACGGCTGAATGACATCTCAGGGTTCGTGTTACGATGAAGATTAAGCATTTCTTCCTTTGAACCGACTATAATCTTGTCGAACTCACGAAGACCTGTACCAGCCGGAATCAAGTGACCGCAGATGACGTTCTCTTTCATTCCTTCCAATGGGTCGGTCTTTCCGCTGATTGCTGCCTCATTGAGGACCTTGGTTGTCTCCTGGAATGATGCAGCTGAGATGTAGCTGGATGCGCCGAGAGCAGCACGGGTGATACCCTGCAGAATCTGTATGGCTGTTGCTGGTATTGCATCACGGGCCTGTACCAATTTGAGGTCACGGCGTTTCAGGCTTGAGTTCTCGTCACGCAACTTGCGTGTGGTGACTGTCATACCCTTCTTCATTGTCTCGCTGTCGCCGGCATCGGTAACAATCTTCTTGCCCCAGACACGGTCGTTCTCTTCCTGGAATTCGAGCTTGTCGACTATACCGCCTTCAAGGAAGCGAGTGTCACCCGGATCGGTGATAGACACCTTGCGCATCATCTGGCGTACGATAATTTCGAAGTGCTTATCGTTGATTGCCACACCTTGCATACGGTAAACATCCTGAACCTGGTTGACGATATATTCCTGAACGGCAGTAGGGCCCTTGATGGCAAGGATATCTGCAGGAGTGATTGCACCATCAGAAAGCGGAGTTCCGGCACGCACATAGTCGTTGTCCTGTACAAGGAGCTGCTTTGACAGTGGCACGAGATACATTCTGACATCGCCGACCTTTGAAGTGATGATGATTTCACGGTTACCACGCTTGATCTTACCCATTGAAACCTCACCATCAATTTCAGCAACGACAGCTGGGTTTGAAGGGTTACGAGCCTCGAAGAGCTCTGTGACACGTGGCAGACCACCGGTGATATCGGCAGAAGTACCGACACTGCGAGGAATCTTTATGAGTACATCACCCGGCTTCAACTTCTGTCCGTCCTCGATGGCAATATGACCATTGATTGGGAAGTTGTATGTACGCAGGATATTTCCGTCTTTATCAAGGATGTTGCAGACTGGGACCATTGTCTTGTCGCGCGACTCAATGACAATCAAATCACGAAGACCTGTTGTAGCGTCCTCATCCACACGATAGGTAACACCTTCTACGACTCCGTCGAATGCAGCAGTACCTTCGAACTCGGTCACGATGACTGCATTGAATGGGTCCCATGAAGCGATGAGTTCGCCTGACTCTACTACATCTCCGTCCTTATGGAACAACTGAGAGCCATAAGGCACGCTGACTGTAGACATTGCTATACCTGTGTTGATATCTACAAAGCGCACTTCGGCAAGACGTCCGACGACAATCATTGCCTCCGGATGTTCTTCTGTCGGGCAATCGATAGCACGAAGTTCCTCGAATTCCAAACGGCACTTGTTCTTTGCTGAAATCTGTGCATTAGTAGCGGCAGAACCTGCAAGACCTCCGGCGTGGAATGTACGGAGTGTCAACTGTGTACCTGGTTCACCAATAGCTTGGGCTGCAATCACACCGACTGCCTCACCTTTCTGAACCATTCTCTGGGTTGCAAGGTTGCGTCCGTAACACTTCATGCAGACACCCTTACGGCTTTCACAAGTGAGCACTGAACGAATCTCGACACTCTCTATACCTGCATCCTCAATTTCCTTGGCAATACGCTCGGTGATTTCTTCGCCAGAAGCAACAATCAAATCGCCGCTTTCCGGATCCTGAATATCATGAACGCTGACACGGCCAAGTATACGTTCTGCCAACGAAGCAACGACACGGTCACCGTCTTTCAAAGCTGTGCATACGAGTCCACGCAATGTACCGCAGTCTTCCTCTGTGATAATCACGTCATGGGATACATCGACAAGACGACGTGTCAGATAACCTGCATCGGCAGTCTTCAACGCTGTATCGGCAAGACCCTTACGGGCACCGTGAGTAGAGATGAAGTACTCAAGCACTGACATTCCCTGCTTGAAGTTTGAAAGGATTGGGTTTTCAATTGTATTGTTGTCGTCTGAACCTGCACGCTGCGGCTTTGCCATCAAACCACGCATACCGGCGAGCTGTGCAATCTGGTCTTTAGAACCACGGGCTCCAGAGTCGAGCATCATGAACACGGCATTGAATCCCTGGTCGTCCTCTGTCATTGTCTTCAGCAATGAGGCTTTCACCTTGTCGTTTACCTCAGACCATGTTGCAATCACCTTATTATAACGTTCCTTTTCGGTGATAAGTCCGAATGCATACTGCTGGGCGATTTCCTCCACCTGGGCATTTCCTTCATCAATAAGGCCCTGTCGGTCGGCTGGCTCGATGATATCATCAAGGTTGAATGAAAGTCCGCCTTCGTAAGCCTTACGGTAACCGAGGTTCTTCACACCGTCAAGGAATTCACAGGCGCGTGCCATTCCGACTGACTTGATAACCTTGGTAATGACCTTCTTCAAGGCTTTCTTTCCGATAACCTCATTGACGAAACCAACCTCTGGTGGAACGATTTCATTGATTATGATACGTCCGACTGTAGTTTCTACAATGTGCTTGATGTAGTTTCCATTGTCATCGATATCGTTAACCATGCACTTGATTGGAGCATGCACATCGCAACGGCCTTCATTGTAGGCGATGAGTGCTTCTTCCGGACCATAGAACACGAGTCCTTCACCTTTTGCCCCAGGACGCACCTTAGAGATGTAGTACAGACCGAGCACCATATCTTGAGAAGGGACGGTGATTGGTTCACCACTGGCAGGTGAGAGGATATTGTGGGACTGAAGCATCAGAAGCTGGGCTTCAAGGATTGCCTCGTTTGACAATGGGAGGTGAACTGCCATCTGGTCGCCATCGAAGTCGGCATTGAATGCTGTACATGCCAATGGATGGAGCTGGATTGCCTTACCCTCTATCATCTTAGGCTGGAATGCCTGAATACCAAGTCGGTGAAGTGTAGGTGCACGGTTAAGCATTACAGGGTGACCCTTCATCACATTCTCAAGGATATCCCAAATCTGGTCGTCCTTACGGTCAACCATCTTCTTTGCTGACTTCACTGTCTTTACAAGTCCACGTTCAATCAACTTACGGATGATGAATGGCTTGTAAAGCTCTGCTGCCATCAACTTTGGAATACCGCACTCGCCCATCTTCAACTCAGGACCGACAACGATAACTGAACGTGCTGAATAGTCGACACGCTTACCGAGCAGGTTCTGACGGAAACGTCCTTGCTTACCTTTCAATGAATCGGAGAGGGACTTCAAAGGACGGTTGCTCTCAGACTTGACCGCACTTGCCTTACGTGAGTTGTCGAACAAGCTGTCGACTGCTTCCTGAAGCATACGTTTCTCATTGCGGAGAATCACGTCCGGAGCCTTGATTTCAAGGAGTCGTTTAAGACGGTTGTTACGTATGATTACACGACGATAGAGGTCGTTCAAATCGGAAGTTGCAAAACGTCCGCCATCCAATGGAACCAACGGACGGAGGTCTGGCGGAGTGACTGGGATGTTATGCATAATCATCCACTCCGGTTTGTTTCTATTGCGTGATGCACGGAATGCTTCGACAACCTGCAGGCGCTTCAAAGCCTCCTGCTTGCGCTGCTGACTTTCACCGGTATTGGCACGGTCGCGCAGTTCATATGACAAAGCATCCAAATCGATGTGCATAAGCATATACTCGATTGCCTCTGCTCCCATCATCGCAATGAACTTGTTTGGGTCGTCATCCGGCAATTGGGCATTTCCTTCTGGTAATGAGTCTACAATATCCCAATATTCTTCTTCTGTCAGAAGTTCGTAGTCGGCGATATTCTTTTCCTCATCTGCAGCAACACCTGCCTGAATGATGATGTAGCGCTCATAGTAGATGATTGAGTCGAGCTTCTTTGTAGGCAAACCAAGCAGATAACCGATCTTGTTTGGCAATGAACGGAAATACCAGATATGAGCTATTGGAACTACCAATGCAATATGTCCGGTACGTTCACGGCGCACTTTCTTCTCTGTCACCTCCACACCACAACGGTCACAGACAATACCCTTGTAACGGATACGCTTGTACTTACCGCAATGGCATTCATAGTCTTTGGTTGGGCCGAAGATACGTTCACAGAACAATCCATCGCGCTCAGGCTTATATGTACGATAGTTTATCGTCTCTGGTTTCAGAACCTCGCCATATGAATTCTCGAGAATCTCCTCAGGAGAAGCAAGACCAATTGTTATCTTTGTAAAGTTTGTCTTTATCTTAGATTCTTTCTTAAAAGCCATCTTTGTATATTATTTGTATAAGATCAACTGAATTAATTCTATTATTCAAGAGTGATACTCAAACCAAGACCACGAAGTTCATGGAGCAATACATTGAGTGACTCTGGAATACCTGGAGTAGGCATTGGATCTCCCTTGACAATCGCTTCGTAAGCCTTTGAACGTCCTGTGACGTCATCAGACTTGATTGTAAGAATCTCCTGAAGAACATGTGACGCACCGAATGCCTCGAGTGCCCAAACCTCCATCTCTCCGAAACGCTGACCTCCAAACTGAGCCTTACCTCCAAGAGGTTGCTGGGTAATCAGTGAGTAAGGACCGATTGAACGAGCATGCATCTTGTCCTCGACCATATGGCCGAGTTTAAGCATGTAGGTGATACCGACTGTTGCCTTCTGGTCGAACGGTAGGCCCGTCTCTCCATCATAGAGCTGAGTAGAACAAGCGCGTGGCAGACCAGCCTTGTCGGTCCATTCATTCAAGTCTTCTATATGGGCTCCATCAAAGATAGGAGTTGCGAACTTAACGCCGAGCTTCTTTCCTGCAGCTCCAAGCACTGCCTCGAATATCTGTCCGAGGTTCATACGTGAAGGCACACCCAGCGGGTTAAGAACAATATCTACAGGTGTTCCGTCTTCAAGGAACGGCATGTCCTCTTGACGTACAATCTTTGACACGATACCCTTGTTACCATGACGACCTGCCATCTTGTCACCGACACCAATCTTACGTTTCTTTGCTATATAGACCTTAGCCATCTGGATGATGCCTGATGGTAACTCGTCACCGATAGTCATGGCGAACTTCTTGCGCTTCAGCTCTGCATCAAGCAACTTATATTTCTTGAGGTAGTTGATTACAAGGTCGCGAATCAAGCCGTTTGTATGTTCATCGTCTGTCCAGTGTGAGAGCTGGATAGCTGTGTAATCAAGGTTTTCGAAATGAGAAGCCTTAAACTTCACGTCTGAAGGAATAACTTCAACTCCAAGATAGTCCTTCACACCCTTTGAGGTCTTCTTCTCTGTAAGTGTTACCAACTTGTCAATAAGAATTGCCTTGCAGTCATCAAACTTGTCCTGGAATTCCTTGTCGAGCGCGGGAAGTTCCTTCTTGTCTCTGTTTCTGTCAGCACGAGTCTTGATTGCTCTTGAGAACAACTTTTTGTCGATAACGACACCGCTGAGTGATGGGTTAGCTTTCAAGGAAGCATCCTTTACATCGCCAGCCTTGTCACCGAAGATGGCACGGAGCAATTTCTCTTCTGGAGAAGGATCGGACTCTCCCTTTGGAGTAATCTTACCGATAAGAATATCACCTGGTTCTACATGAGCACCAACACGAATGATACCATTCTCGTCCAAATCTTTTGTAGCTTCCTCACTTACATTTGGAATATCAGAGGTCAATTCCTCCATTCCACGCTTGGTCTCTCTGACTTCGAGGGAGAACTCGTCGACGTGTACTGAAGTGAGGATATCCTCACGAACCATACTTTCGTTCAATACGATGGCATCCTCATAGTTATAACCCTTCCAAGGCATATAAGCAACCAACAAGTTACGTCCCAGAGCCAATTCACCGCCAGATGTAGCATATCCCTCAGTAAGGATATCACCAGCTTTCACTCTCTGACCCTTGTTGCAAATCGGACGAAGGTCAACTGTCATGTTCTGGTTGGTACGACGGAACTTAGGCAGCTTGTATTCCTTGACTGCTGGTTCGAAACTTACGAATTCCTCTTCGTCTGTACGGTCATAAAGAATACGTATTGTTGTTGCATCAACATATTCAACAACTCCAGCGCCCTCGGCTGTAATCATTGTACGTGAGTCCTCGCACACCTGTTTCTCAATACCTGTTCCTACGATAGGAGCTTCTGTACTGATCAACGGAACTGCCTGGCGCATCATGTTTGATCCCATCAAAGCACGGTGGGCATCATCATGCTCGAGGAACGGGATGAGAGCAGCTGCAATGGAAGCAATCTGCTGAGGAGCAACATCCATAAGGTCAACCTCTGTAGGTGGCACAACAGGATAATCTGCATCCTGACGGCATTTCACGACTTTACGGATGAAATGTCCATCCTCTGTCAATGGAGCATTACCCTGACCAATAATCTTGTTCTCCTCCTCTTCTGCAGACATATAAATGACATCATCATTGTTGATGTCGCAGACTCCATTCTCAACCTTGCGGTACGGTGTTTCAATAAAGCCACGGCTGTTAATCTTGGCGTAAACGCAAAGAGATGAAATCAAACCGATGTTAGGTCCTTCCGGAGATTCAATAGGACAAAGACGGCCATAGTGGGTGTAGTGTACGTCTCGAACCTCAAATCCGGCACGTTCACGGGTAAGACCACCAGGACCAAGGGCTGAAAGACGACGCTTGTGTGTGATTTCCGCCAACGGGTTGGTCTGATCCATGAACTGAGACAAGGCGTTTGTTCCGAAGAATGAATTGATTACTGAAGAGATTGTCTTTGCATTAATCAAGTCTGTTGGAGAGAACACCTCATTGTCACGCACATTCATACGTTCACGAATGGTACGGCTCATACGTGCCAAACCAACAGCGAACTGGTTGGAAAGCTGTTCACCTACAGTACGTACACGACGGTTGCTCAAGTGGTCGATATCATCAACAGCTGCCTTTGAGTTTGAAAGCTCAATCAGGTATTTGATGATTTCGATAATATCTTCTTTTGTGAGGACCTTTATGCTTGGATCAATTCCAAGATTCAGTTTCTTGTTTATTCTGAAACGTCCCACATCGCCCAAGTCATAACGCTTGTCAGAGAAGAACAGATTGTTGATAACCTCACGGGCACTTGCATCATCTGCAGGGTCCGCATTGCGGAGCAAACGATAGATGTGTCCTACGGCTTCTTTCTCTGAGTTACTCGGGTCTTTCTGCAGTGTATTGAAAATAATTGAATAATCGGAAGCAGTTCCATCCTCAAAGTGAACGAAGATTGATTCGTCACCGGCCTCAAGGATTCTGTCCATCAATTCATCGTCAATGACTGTCTCACGTTCGATGACAACCTCATTACGCTCAATTGATGAAACCTCACCGGTTTCCTCATCCACGAAGTCTTCAGTCCATGACTTTACGACACGTGCAGCAAGTCTGCGGCCCTTGAACTTCTTGAGGTTAGTCTTGTTGACTTTTACTTCTTCTGCAAGATTAAATATGCGGAGTATGTCTTTATCTGTCTCATAGCCAATAGCACGCAACAGAGTGGTAACTGGCAATTTCTTCTTACGGTCGATGTAAGCATACATGACATTGTTGATGTCAGTTGCGAACTCAATCCAAGAGCCCTTGAATGGGATGATACGGGCAGAATACAGTTGAGTACCATTTGCATGTGTGCTTGAACCGAAGAAAACTCCTGGAGAGCGGTGCAACTGTGATACAACGACACGCTCAGCTCCATTGATGACAAACGTACCATTGTCAGTCATATAAGGGATTGGCCCGAGGTATACATCCTGAATGACAGTTCCGAAATCTTCATGGTCAGGGTCTTCACATGAAAGTTTCAACTTGGCCTTCAATGGCACACTGAATGTAAGACCTCTTTCCAAACATTCCTCAACTGAATATCTTGGAGCATCAATATAATAATCCAGGAACTCCAAGACGAAATTGTTTCGCGTATCAGCAATTGGGAAGTTCTCTGCAAAAACCTTGTACAAGCCGTCATTCTTACGTTTCTCTGGAGGAGTGTCAAGCTGCAGGAAATCTCTGAAAGACTTCAACTGCACATCCAGGAAATCAGGATAAGGCATTGGATTCTTTACAGATGCAAAGTTAACTCTATTGTTTACTATTTGAGACATCTATGATATAACTGATTTATAAGAGTGGACCAAGTCCACATATTTTACTATTATATAAACACAAAAAGTTAAGAACCCTCAACCTGAGGATCCTTAACCTAATTATTGTCGAGTTAGACTTACTTTATCTCAACTTCAGCACCAGCTCCCTCGAGAGCAGCCTTCAATGCCTCAGCAGTAGCCTTGTCAACGCCTTCCTTAACGTTGCATGGAGCACCGTCTACAAGGTCCTTAGCTTCCTTAAGTCCAAGACCACAAGACTCCTTAACAGCCTTTACAACCTGAAGCTTTGCAGCACCTGCGCTCTTAAGAACAACATCGAAAGATGTCTTCTCTTCAGGAGCACTCTCACCAGCGCCAGCACCAGTAGCAGCAACAGCAACAGCTGCAGCAGCAGGTTCAATACCGTATTCATCCTTAAGGATAGCCTTCAATTCACTTACCTCTTTTACTGTCAAATTTACTAATTCTTCAGCAATAGCTTTCAAATCTGCCATAATAGTACAAATTTTTAATTATATTTATGTTTTAATTTATCTTTTGTTTTAATTATTCGCCCTTCTCAGCGATTGTATCAAGCACACCATAGATAGTGCTTGCACCAGACTCGAGTGCTCCAAGGACTCCCTGAACCTGTCCCTCGAGAGCTGCAACAACCTCTGCAATGAGTTCGTTCTTGCTCTTGATTGAACAAAGCGCATCAAGACTCTCAGCACCGATATAAATACTTTTCTCAGCATAGGCACCCTTGAGTGCAGGTACACCATTGTGTTCCTTGCCGAAGCTCTTCAGCATCTTAGCAGGTATATTTGCTGATTCACACAGCATCAAACCTGTAGGACCTTTCAAGGCTTCATTCAATGCAGAGAAGTCACCCTCTACCTTTTCGAGAGCTTTCTCGAAAAGAGTGTTCTTTACAACCTGAAGTTTAATCTCTGACTTGAAACATTCACGACGCAATTCACTGGTTGTGGCTGAATCCAATGCAGTCATATCAACCAAATAGAAATGAGGGTATTTGTTCAAGCTCTCAACGAGACTATCTATCATTAAGCTCTTATCTTCTTTCTTCATAATCCTTCAAAAATTATTATTCAACAGACTTCGGGTCAATCTTAATTCCCTTACTCATTGTACTAGAAAGATAAATGCTCTTAATGTAAGTTCCCTTTGCAGTAGCAGGCTTCAACTTGATGATTGTGTTGATGAACTCTTGTGCATTACCTACAATCTGTTCAGGAGTGAATGAAACTTTACCGATTGAAGTATGTACGATTCCAGCCTTGTCTACCTTAAAGTCAATTTTACCTTGCTTTACTTCACGTACAGCCTTAGCAACGTCCATAGTTACAGTACCGCTCTTTGGGTTAGGCATCAATCCACGAGGACCGAGCACACGACCGAGGGCACCAATCTTACCCATACAAGATGGCATAGTGATGATTACATCAACGTCTGTCCATCCGCCTTTGATTTTCTCGATATATTCATCGAGACCAACATAGTCAGCACCAGCTTCTGTTGCAGCAGCTTCCTGGTCGGAAGTACACAAACAAAGTACGCGCACTTGCTTACCAGTTCCGTTTGGAAGAGAAACGACACCACGTACCATCTGATTTGCCTTACGAGGATCAACACCCAGACGGATGTCAATGTCGAGAGACGCATCAAACTTGGTTGTTGTGATTTCCTTAACCAAACTAGCAGCTTCACTCAAAGTGTAAGCCTTCCCTGCTTCAATCTTGTCTGCAACTAACTTTTGATTTTTTGTCAATTTACTCATCTTAATTGAAGATTTAATTATTTACCAGGGAATTCTCCTTTTACAGTGATACCCATACTTCTTGCTGTTCCAGCAATCATACTCATTGCAGACTCAACTGTGAAGCAGTTAAGGTCTGACATCTTATCTTCAGCGATTGTCCTTACCTGATCCCAAGTAATCTCAGCTACCTTGGAACGGTTAGGTTCTGCAGAGCCTTTCTTTACCTTTGCGGCTTCCATCAGCTGAACAGCAGCAGGAGGAGTCTTGATTACGAAATCAAAAGACTTGTCTGAGTAATAAGTGATAACAACTGGAAGTACTTTTCCCGCCTTATCCTGAGTTCTGGCGTTGAACTGCTTGCAGAAATCCATGATGTTAATACCCTTAGAACCCAAAGCAGGTCCTACTGGTGGTGATGGATTTGCAGCGCCACCCTTAATCTGTAACTTGATTAATCCAGCAACTTCTTTAGCCATTTTCTTATTGATTTTATTAATTAAATACGATTAGAACGACAGCGTAACAGATCTATCATTCAGTTGAAACTTGTCCAAAGCCGAGCTCCAGAGGAGTGATACGGCCAAAAATCTTGACGGCAACTCTGAGTTTTCTTTTTTCGCCGTTGACTTCTTCGATAGTACCATTGAATCCACTGAACGGACCATCGGTAACTTTCACAGACTGACCTACAGTATACTCAACTACAGGAGTCTCAGGAATTTTCTGACCATTGTCATCTATGCCCAACAGACGATTGATTTCATGAGGACGAAGCGGAGCTGGAGTATTTCCGACACCAAGGAAACCTAGGACATCGGGAGTGTACCTCAGCATCCCCTGAATCTCACTGTTAAGAGCAGCCTCAACCAAAACATAGCCCGGGAGCAGGTTTGCATCCTTGACCACCTTTTTGTCTTTATGCTCAACCTCGATTTTACGGGTTGGCACGAGAACCTGAGGAACGTACTTCTCATAGTGATGATTCTTCATGTCAAGTTCAATGTATTCCTTGACACGGGCCTCATGACCGCTGATCACTTTCAGGACATACCATCTTGTTGTTAATTCAGCCATTTCTTTCGTCAAACTTTAATCAATTAAAGAGAGAATAGACAACACGCATGAAATTCTCGAAGATCCAGTCAATGATAAAAACAACGACTGCGATGATTGCGGAAGCAGTTAAAACCATCACAGCACTGCTTGTCAACTCTTTCCAAGTCGGCCAAGTTGTCTTATGTACAAGTTCATCGTACGATTCCTTGCAATAATTTGTTATATCCTTTACTGTAAACATAAATTCTTACATTTTGCACGGGAAGAGGGGCTCGAACCCCCGACCTTCGGTTTTGGAGACCGACACTCTACCAACTAAGCTATTCCCGTAGATGTTGGTGGCCCGGCTATTGGCCAGACCAGCCAACTTTATTGTTTATTAGTCGAATACTTCAGTAATCTGACCAGAACCTACTGTACGACCACCTTCACGGATAGCGAAGCGAAGACCTACGTTAAGTGCAACTGGGTAGATGAGTTCAACTGAAATCTCAACGTTATCACCTGGCATAACCATCTCTACTCCTTCTGGAAGAGTGATTTCACCTGTACAGTCCATTGTACGGAGATAGAACTGTGGACGATAGTGATTCTTGAATGGAGTGTGGCGACCACCTTCTTCTTTCTTCAATACGTAGATTGAAGCCTTGAAACCTTTGTGAGGAGTGATTGCTCCCGGGTGAGTGATTACCATACCACGCTTAACGTCCTTCTTGTCGATACCACGGAGGAGAAGACCTACGTTATCACCAGCCTGTCCTTCGTCAAGAATCTTACGGAACATTTCAACACCAGTTACAACTGACTTAGCGTCTTCACCGAGACCGAGGAGCTGAACTGGATCGTTTACGTGTATAACACCTGTTTCGATACGTCCTGTAGCAACTGTTCCACGACCTGTAATTGAGAACACGTCCTCAACTGGCATAAGGAAAGGTTTGTCAACGGCACGAACTGGTTCCTGAATCCAAGTGTCGACTGCATCCATAAGTTCCATGATCTTGTCTTCCCATTCCTTAACACCGTTGAGTGCTCCAAGAGCAGAACCACGGATGAATGGAGTATCCTCTTCGAAATCGTACTGTGCAAGAAGATCACGCATTTCCATTTCAACGAGGTCGAGCATTTCTGCGTCGTCAACCATATCACACTTATTCATGAATACAACGAGGCGTGGTACGTTCACCTGACGAGCGAGAAGAATGTGCTCACGAGTCTGGGGCATAGGACCATCAGTTGCAGCAACTACGATGATTGCACCATCCATCTGAGCGGCACCAGTTACCATGTTCTTTACATAGTCGGCGTGTCCCGGGCAGTCAACGTGAGCGTAGTGACGCTTTGATGTTTCATACTCGATGTGGGCAGTATTGATAGTGATACCACGTTCCTTCTCTTCTGGAGCGTTATCAATCTGATCAAATGACTTTACCTCTTCGCTTCCGAAGCCCTTCTCGTGAAGAACCTTGGAAATTGCTGCAGTAAGAGTAGTCTTACCGTGGTCTACGTGACCAATTGTACCAATGTTAACGTGCGGTTTGGTACGTTCAAAATGTTCTTTTGCCATAGCTTTTTCTTATATAAGAGTTAATATTCTGTTATCTCTTTGTTGTTACTACTTTTTTTATTTGTTCTTTCCTCCGTTGTCAAAGGAGAGCTGTTAACGAGATTTGAACTCGTGACCTCTTCCTTACCAAGGAAGTGCTCTACCACTGAGCTATAACAGCAATTTCAGTTTTTAAACGCTCACTCGCCTTTTATGTTGCTTGCGCTTGGTGGGCACAGATGGATTCGAACCACCGAAGGTGAAAACCAGCAGATTTACAGTCTGCCCCATTTGGCCACTCTGGAATGTGCCCAGTGCTACTGGATTTGCAATACTTCACAGTCTCCATCCTTTGTCCCGAGCCTCTTGTCGGATTCGAACCAACGACCCCGAGATTACAAATCACGTGCTCTG
>CAVHYP010000062.1:0-12680 GCA_963640465.1 Bacteroidaceae bacterium
CAAAATAGGAACCGCCGTATGCGGAACCGCACGTACGGTGGTGTGAGAGGTCGGTAGATGTGAAAGTAGGAGGCAAATGCCTTTTATGATTAGCATTTACCTCCTACTCGATTGGTTGCAGTAAAGCGTTGATTGCTATAAAGCGTTGATTGCTTCGTTAGCCAACCTTATTTCTTCTGCCACAGCTTGAAGTCTGAGAAGCTGACCCATGCGGAACTTGCGGTGTAGGTGGTCTGGAACAGGCCGACCTGCAGGGTGCTGTCGCCGTAATGACGGATATCCACTGGACTTGCCGGCATCTCTACCCATGTCTTGCCGTCCTTGGATGTGCGGACATAAATCAAATCGCCTACACGCTGAAGTTGCAGGTATGGGTCGTAGTTCCATGCTTGTCTGTTCTGATACTGAGGGCGTCCTCTGCGTCCTACAATGGTCAACATATTTCCACAGTCGTAGTTGGGGAACACGCCGAGCTGTACACTCTCCTGTGAATCTCCCTTCGGAAGCACAACCATCAATCCACCTTCGTTGTAGGCTGGTGTGCTTCTGCGCGCAGCTCCAGTCATGTCGTGAATCTTTGCCTGCATGATGAAGTCGCCTTTCACCTCTTTATATATCATGGCACCATTGTGTGACGGGTCTTGGTCGAAGTTGGTGTCTGCTGATGTGAGGGTGAGCACTCCGTTTTCTGCCTTGAAGCTTACCTTGCCGTTGGTCTTGTATTTGCCATCCCATTCCTTCAGCGTCTTGAAGTCATCAGTGAACTCGGTGTAGTCATTGCTGTTGATGGTGATGGCTTGGGTGAGGGTCTTGTTTAATCCGTCGTTGTCGCTAATGGTGACGTAGCACATCTGATTCTTCTTTCCGTCAACACTGACATAGGTTGAAGAATTGTTGGCAGCTTTGCTCATCTCAGGTTCCTTCTTCTTGTCGCTTGTGATGCCGAATGAATATTTGAGCTGTCCTGAGTTGATTTGTTCTCCCTCCTTGTCGGTGATGGTCAACTTTACAAGGTAAGGTGACACTACATATGCATTGACCTTTAGGTTCTCGGTGTCGAAAGTTGTTTTGTCCTGGGTGTCGGACTTTGCCTGATAGTCTGCTTTCACTTCTTCTTCTGTCAGTCCTCTGTCGTAGAGTTTCAGTGAATGGAGGTATCCGCTGAATCCGTCGGAACCATAAGCTGTGGAGCCTACAACGATTGGTCCGTCGGGACGCAATACGAGGAAGTTGTTCTTCTCGCCGACGAGTTCGCCATTGAGATAGTAGCGCTCCATCCATCCGTCGTAGGTGATGGTCCAGTGCTGCCATTTGCCTTCTCCCTTTGTGATGAGGTCAGGGAAGCCGGTGCTCTCGAATGAACCGGAGTGGTCGATGAGTCCTGTTGTCCTGTCACGTCCTTGGTTGAAGATGCAACTGGTAAGGTCTCCACTTTGTGGGGTGACACTTGCAATACACTCGCTGGCATCTACTGACGGATTCAGTATCCATGCTGATATTGAGAATGCAGAATTGTATTTGAAGTTCTTCGGACAGTCGAAACTGCTTGTAAGTGAGTTGTCACCGTCGAAATAGAAGGCATACTTGTGATCAATGACTTCCACCAGCACACCCTTGTCGCTCTTGAATGATGATCCTGCGCGGTTCTTCACTTCCTTGGTCACGATAGCTTTGCCTTGTGCATAGTCGTCGGCATTGAGGTCAACCACAAGTCCGTTGTTGTACTTCACACGTTCTTCCGAATTCACGTCCTTCTTGTGAAGGTTTGGATATCCCTTGTTCACTGCATCATAGTCCATGTTTTCGATGACTGGCAAGAGTGCAGACGGGTCGCTCTTCTTTGTGGCGTTATATATCTTGACATTCCACAGTGCACCGAAATGTCCGTTCTTCTGAGTATCGGTGATGGTGATTTTCACGTAGCGTGCCTTTACGTCCTTCTTCTCTATCAGAGGAGAACCTGCATCGGTGTTGTTTGTCTTGTCAACATACAAATCCCATGTCTTTCCGTCGTTGGATGTCTCAATCTTGTATTGATAGAAGAATGTGGCGTATTCGAACTGCAACCAAACCTGATTGAATGCAGTCTCCTTGCCCAGGTCAATCTGCAACCATGACTCGCCTTGGTTGTTGCTTGGACGCCAAAGTGTTCCGTTGTTGTCATCCACTGCATATTCAGCCTTGAAGTCGTCGCTCAATACGGATGAGGCTGTTACTTTTGCCTGGTATGCAAGGTTCACGAAGTTGTATTTCTTTGCTTTCTTTGCCAATGAAGAAGGAAGCACACCATCGTGGGTCGGCACTATAGCCTTGATGTCTCCGTTCTCGTCGAATTCAAGCTTGTCGATGCAGAGCTGACGGTTGAATCCGTGGATTGAGTGCGGATTGTTGTGGCGGTGGTAAACGATGTAATAGTCGTCGCCATCGATAAGGATGGAGTGGTGACCCGGTCCGTGTACTGTTCCGTCGGAGTTGGTCTTCAGAATACAGCCCTTGTATGTGTAAGGACCTGTAGGACCTGTGGTGCTGGTGGAGTACTGCACGCGGTAGGTGTCGTCATGGCAGCTACCTGCTGAATAGGTGAAATAATAAATTCCGTTTCTCTTGAAGAGATAGGGAGCCTCGAAGAAGTCTTTCAGCTCGTGACTTGAGATAAGTCCTTTGTCGGTGAACGACTTGCCGTCGGATGCCAACTTAGCCCATCCGCAACCGGAGTTGTCGTAGAAGCCCCATGTGCCGACAAACATATACTGACTGCCGTCGTCATCGGTGAATACCTGTGGGTCGAGGGTGATTGCCTGTGGATGGCAATAGCGGTCGTACATCAACACTTCGTCCGGACGACCCAGCATGTTGGTCCACGGACCTACCGGGGTGTCGCTCTCTCCCACATACACCTGGCAAGGGGTGCAGTAGTAGTAACGGTACTTGCCTTCCTTTGTCTGGATCACATCAGGTGCCCAAACCACTTCAGTGGTAGGCCAGTTCATCACTTGGTTTCTCCAGTGCACGAAGTCTTTTGACATCCATACCTGTGCCGGACCATAACCGTTTCCGGTTCCGTCGGTAGTGGCATAGATGTAGAAGGTATCACCGAACTTACGGATGGTTGGGTCGGCAAAATACCCTGGAATGAAAGGATTGCCAGCTCCAGGTGTGTTCCACTCGGCTGGACTTTGTTGGGCACAAGCTGTGAGTGCTGTGGCAACAAATAGTGGCATTAGTAGTCTCTTGTTCATAGATTGAAAATAATGATATATAAATGACTTATAGTTTGTTCAGTGTGTTCTTGTATAGCGTGAGCAACTGCTGTACGGCATTGGCAGTGAATGTTGTCTGCAATGCTTCCTTTGCCTTTTGCAGTTTCCTGCTGTTCTTGTTCTTCGGATTCTTTTCCATTTCCGCTACCTTCATCTTGAGTGCCGACCATGCTTCCAACAGATCGTACTCATCTTTCGTTACGGTCATGAACGAACCATGCTGTGGATTGACGTTTGTGCCGATTTCCACTCCACGGTCGATATTCTCTTCTGTCGCACTTGCTTCGCACACCCGGTAGATTTTCGGTCGTACACCATAGTTGATGTATGCCACCTTCCATTTGTTCTCGTTGATGAGACGGAATGCGCTTGCACCCTCCACATTGCTCTTGCCTTCGTTGGTGATGTGGAGAATGTCTCGCCACTGTCCTGACGGCAACTTGTCGAACACCGCCTCATGGATTCCGCGCTCGGCTGGGTCCGCTCCTTCTTTTTTGAAAAAGATGTGGTACTGTCGGTCGCAGTCGTTCCAGTCGATATGGCAATCGATGATGGCAATGCCGCGGTCATGGAACAGTTGTGGCTTGGTGAGGGTAGTGAAGTCGCGTGATGCGTATGAATAATAAATACGGTCGTGGTCGTCGCCTTCGTTCGTGCTCAACATTGAATAATATATAAGGTATCCGCCTTCTCCGTTGTTGTAGTCTGCATCCCAAATGATTTGCGGTGCCCACACACGGTTGACCTTTGTCCAGTCTTTGAACCAGTCGTGATTTTGCGGGCCGGAGAATATCTCGTTGCCTTTGCGGAAGTCAAAGGTAGTGGATGTCCAGTGGATTAGGTCGTTGGACTTCAGGAGGTTTATTCCGTGGTTGAACCAAGTGCGTGTCTTGTGGTTGCTCATGTCGGTAGTGACCATCAGGTAATTGTTGTCCTTGCCTCGGCAGATGAAGGCATCGCGCACGCCTCCCTCGATTCCTGCCACTTGTTCGGCATCATAGATTGGCTCGTTGTTGATGATCGGATGGAATTTCACCCCTCTGTCTTCTTTTGTTCCAAGTGCATAGAGCGTGTTTTCGCTGTCGCCTGCCATGTGACAATACAGGTAGCCGTACATCTCGTCATCGGCTGCAATGGTTAGGGGGAAAGTAACTGTCTCATAGCCTGCCGTGCATATGAGCGTGCCTCCGTCTGCTGTCTGTCTCTTGGGCAGTGACTTCACGTGCAGTCGTTTTCCGTCGAACGACATGTATTGGGTGTCGCCTCCTTCGTCGTTCTTCAGTTCCCAATGCAATTGTTTCCCGTCGAGAGTTGTCGGCAAATCAATGTCTGAGCGTATGGCATTGAACTGGTAGTCAACTGCCCTCATCAGCCGGCATCGAGTGCAGGCATCGTCGGGGCAATAGTTCACTTGTGAAAAAACTGTTTGCGCAAAAGCAAGCATCGCTCCCGTAAGTATTATGTTATGTAGATTCATATGTCTCATTGTTGATTAGGTTACAAAGGTAGGAAAATAATATGACACAAGTGGGGTGGGGACGAAAAAATATCTGCAAAGCATAATAAAAGGTGTACAATCGATTGCTCTTGTACACCTTATTGTATATTATTGGGGATGCAACCTGCATTAAATCAGGTTGACCGTTTTTGCTTTCTGTTTGGCCAGCCTTACTGCTTCTTCATTGTTTCGTAGATAATCAAGATATCGTGTGTGTCAATCTTGTTGTCTTTGTTTACGTCGAAGTAAGGATTGATGTCATCGCCTACGGTGTTCAATATCTGCTTGTATTCGCTGATTACATCCTGTGTATCGACAATTCCGTCGCTGTTGACATCGGCATTGTTCTTTTCTCCAAGTGTGATGTTGATCTTGTAACCCTTGCCATTGAATGCAGCAACGATGGAGGTCTTGCATTCACCTTCAGTTTCATTTGCTACGAATGAGTGGAATGAACCGTCGACGTAGCCAACAGAGAATACATATGCAGAATCGGTCTCTGCTATCTTTCCTTCACTGTCGAGGCTGTAACCATAGGTGTCGTCATAGCCCGAGGTAAGTAACTGACCGAGTTTGTTGTATGCCATCCATGTGATTTCGCTGATTGAATCCTCTGCACCGATGGCGCTTGCGATGTCTGCAATGCTGTACTCGGTTGATGCGTAGTCACCGTTGCCGTTGTTCTTTGGAAGAATGACATTTGTCTCAGCCACGATATCAACTTTTGGATTAAGTTCTTCAACATAAACAACAGTCATGTTGATTACAATCTTCTTGGCTTCGTCAGTGTTTGTCAGATAGAATTCGTTCTGATAGTAATCACCGGCTTCACGAGCGCTTGGCTGCTGCCAGAAGTTCAATTTGTTGTTGTCGAATCCAATGGCATAAGCTGTAGTGGTCATACCCGGAATAACTGTAAATGTAGTTGCTACATGTTCCATGCTTTCTACCTGTACCATTGCTTTTGCATATGTCATAAGATATCCTGCAGATGATGGAACCATTGAACTGCGTGCAGTCATGTAAGTCAATACTGTTCCTGTTCTTGGGTTCATTGACTTGCATCCAAAACCCGGTGTGCTTGTTCCAAGTTCTTCTGCCAAATAATTCAAGTCGAATGCATCTATCATATTGTCGTTCTGTGTCAGTTCAAATTCTGCGCTTGCATCCTTTGACTTGTCGGGCACAATCTCCATTACGAGGCTGATGGAATCTATTGTCTCACACTCTGGAATTGTTGGTTCTGAGAGTACATTGAGTTTCAAGTTTACCTGATAGTATGTGTTGCCGGAACCAACGATGTAAACTGAACTTGAAATGGAACTGTTTTTGAGTGAATAATCTGGATAAATACCTGTGTGAAGTACAGACATGTCGCCTTCTACTTCTGGCTCACAGAAGATAACACTTGAGTTACCCCAGTCGCAAGCATATCCGTCTGTGTTTATCCAAAATCCTCCATTGTTGCCAGTTGCATTGTCTGTCAGTGTGCCATCTTCAGATTGCTTTGCATAGAGCACCAGCGCTGGGTTGTCGATGTTGTCTGATTCACCGTAAAGAACTGCAGACAGCGAGTCAACGTTTATGTCAATCTTCTTGTAGCTGTAGGAGCTGTTGTAGAAAATATTGGACTCAAAGTTCTTTTCGCCCACTTTCTCCATGTTGTTGAGGTTCAAGACTGCTGCGCTTTGTGTGTTGACAGTGACAGTGATCTCTGCCGCATCACTGCCCTTCACTACATAAAGCATCGCTTTATAGGTCTTGCCTGCACTCAGCTTGCCTGCCTCCTGTCCGAATGTGAATGTAAACTTACCGTTCTGGTAGTTGAGGTTGGTGATGTAGGCTGTCACTGTTTCATAATCAGAACCTACGGCTACAAGTTCTCCAGTTTCAGTTCCTGTTTCCGAATCAAATGATTCCACGAACCACCAGCCGTTTTCTGTGTTGTATTCTTTTGTCAACACACCGGTGCTTGCTTCTGCTGCTGCATCGTATTGGTTTACATAAACGGCGGAGCCTATTACTCCGGCAAACTCACTATCTGAATATCCAAGTGCAGTGATTGCATCTGCAATATCTCCTGTTACTGTGCAGTCAGACATGAAATTGCGTACTGCCTGATTTGTTGTAATGTTTACTTTGCTTACAATCTTCAAATCATTGAGATTGATGGTTTGTGCTTGTGATACTGTGGCAAGCAGTAGTAGTGCTGCCAATGTCATAAATCGTGTAAAACTTCTAAGCATATTCTGTCTTGTTTATATATTGATTTGCAAAGGTATGCATAATTCCGGTTCAGCGAGTTATTTTAACGAATTATTTTTGGTTATTGTGTGAAAAAGACGACAGACATCATAGACCGATGAAGAAAAATGCTAAATCAGAATGTTTCTAGCATTGTATCTATCCTATTTCTGTATTCATGGATTGATATTCCAGTTGCTCTTTTGAAAAATTTATTGATTGCAAGGGTATCTGTAAAGTTCGTCTTTGTAGCAATCTCTTCTAAAGACTGTCCTTCATTCGCAACATACATTTTTAACACTTTGCCATACCATTCATGGAGTTTTTGGCTCATCTGCTCGATATAGCTGTCAATGTTTCTTCCATATTTGGAATTGATAAAAAACAACATATAGACTTCACGCACTTGATTTACAAATTGATGTTTTTGTCAACATACCCTGCATGCGTAATATGCAGAATATAAGCAAAAAGAAACGAGACAAGAGCTTGCTTTCCAGACCCTTGTCTCGTATTTCACCAATTATCAACATTCAGGATTTATTCCTCAACAGCGGCCTGCGCGGCTGCAAGGCGAGCTATAGGGACTCTGAACGGAGAGCAGCTGGCGTAGTTCATGCCGATTTTGGCACAGAACTTGACGGATGATGGTTCACCGCCATGCTCGCCACAGATACCAGTGCGGAGATTTGCACGGACTATGCGGCCGTTCTCCACTGCCATCTTTATCAGCTGACCTACACCATTCTGGTCGAGTACCTGGAATGGGTCGACTTTCAGAATCTTCTTCTCAAGATATGCCGGGAGGAAGGATGCAATGTCATCGCGTGAATAGCCGAAGGTCATTTGGGTAAGGTCGTTGGTTCCGAATGAGAAGTACTCTGCCTCAGTGGCAATTTTGCCTGCTGTGAGGGCTGCACGTGGGGTCTCGATCATTGTACCAATCTCGAACTTCACTTCCACTCCTTCTTCGGCAAAAACTTCCTTGGCTGTCTTTAGGATAACTTCCTTCTGTTGCTTCAGCTCATAGAGGATACCTACGAGCGGTACCATAATTTCCGGACGTGGGTCGAAGCCTTCTTTCTTCAGCTTGCATGCTGCACCGAGGATGGCACGGGTCTGCATGGCAGTGATTTCAGGGAAGGTGATTCCCAGACGGCAACCACGGTGGCCAAGCATCGGGTTGTTCTCGGCAAGGGAGTTGACGCGCTTCTGGATTT
The DNA here is from genome assembly GCA_963640465.1 of Bacteroidaceae bacterium. Classification (GTDB taxonomy): domain Bacteria; phylum Bacteroidota; class Bacteroidia; order Bacteroidales; family Bacteroidaceae; genus Colivivens. Next base: position 8,223 of record CAVHYP010000062.1, read on the forward strand.
CCTCTACGCTCACGCCCATTTCTTTTGCCATCACTTTCTGACCTTCGAGGTCGTGTGGAACGAACTCGTGGAGTGGTGGGTCGAGCAAACGGATGTTGACCGACAGGCCGTCCATTGCTTTGAGTATGCCATAGAAGTCTTCCTTCTGGTATGGGAGCAATTTGGCAAGGGCTTTCTCGCGTCCTTCTACGTCCTTGGCAAGAATCATTTCTCGCATTGCCACAATCTTTTTGTCCTCGAAGAACATGTGTTCGGTACGTGTAAGTCCGATACCCTTGGCTCCGAACGCACGTGCCACTTCTGCATCGTGTGGAGTGTCGGCATTGGTGCGTACTTCCATCTTTGTGTACTTGTCGCAGAGGTCCATGAGTTCTTTGAAGTCACCGCTGAGTTCTGCAGCCTTGGTTGGCACTTCGCCTGCATAAACCTGACCAGTTGAACCGTTGAGAGAGATGTAGTCTCCTTCTTTATATGTGACGCCCTCGATTTCTACAGTCTTGTTCTTGTAGCTGACATTGATAGCTCCTGCACCGCTGACGCAGCATTTGCCCATTCCGCGTGCTACGACTGCAGCATGTGAGGTCATACCGCCACGTGCTGTGAGGATACCTTCTGCACTTGCCATACCTGCAAGGTCTTCCGGACTGGTCTCTATACGTACCATGATGACTTTATGTCCGTCCTTGTGCCAAGCCTCGGCATCGTCGGCATGGAACACGATTTGTCCGCATGCTGCGCCAGGAGATGCTGGCAGTCCCTGAGTGATGGCTTTTGCTTGTTTCAGTGCCTTCTGATCGAACACAGGGTGGAGAAGCTCGTCGAGTTTCTGTGGTTCGCAGCGGAGTAGGGCAGTCTTTTCGTCAATCTGACCTTCCTTGAGCAAGTCCATAGCAATCTTCACCATTGCAGTACCGGTACGCTTTCCGTTACGGGTCTGGAGGAACCAGAGTTTACCTTCCTGTACAGTGAACTCCATGTCCTGCATGTCGTGATAGTGGTTCTCGAGCTTAGTCTGCAGCTCGTCCAATTGCTTGTAGAGTTCAGGCATAGCCTCTTCCATTGAAGGATATTTGGATGCACGTTCAGACTCAGAGATGCCGGCACGATCAGCCCAGTGCTGTGAACCGATCTTGGTGATTTGCTGAGGAGTGCGGATTCCAGCCACCACGTCTTCTCCCTGTGCATTGATGAGGTACTCACCGCTGAAAAGGTTCTCGCCAGTAGCTGCGTCGCGTGAGAAGCAAACGCCCGTGGCACTGGTGTCGCCCATGTTTCCGAATACCATTGCCATGACCGAAACGGCTGTTCCCCATTCGTCAGGAATTCCTTCCATCTTGCGGTAGAGGATGGCACGTTCGTTCATCCAGCTGCGGAACACAGCACAAATGGCTCCCCAGAGCTGTACGATTGGGTCATCAGGGAAGTCGGTGCCAGTCTGCTTCTTGATGGCTTCCTTGAAGAGCTTCACGAGTTTCTTCAGAGAATCAACGGAGAGGTCCTTGTCGAGTTCCACTCCCTGTTCTTTCTTCACTTCCTCTATGATGGCTTCAAACGGGTCGATGTCTTCCTTGTTCACTGGTTTCATTCCGAGTACTACGTCGCCATACATCTGCACAAAGCGGCGGTATGAATCGTAAACGAAGTGTGGGTTGTTGGTCTTAGCCACCATTCCCTCTGCCACGGTGTCGTTCAGCCCGAGGTTGAGGATAGTGTCCATCATGCCAGGCATAGAAGCGCGTGCACCAGATCGTACAGAAACCAAAAGCGGGTTCTTTGCATCGCCGAACTTGCAGTTCATGAGGTTCTCGATGTGTTCCACCGCCTTTTCAACGTCTTCGTTGAGGAGTTCCATGATTTTCTCCTGACCCACAGCATAGTATTCGTTGCATGTGTCAGTAGTGATGGTGAAACCAGGAGGTACGGGTACCCCGATCAAGTTCATCTCTGCAAGGTTGGCACCTTTGCCACCGAGTAGTTCTCGCATGTTTGCATTACCTTCAGCTTGTCCGTTTCCGAAGGTATAAACTCTTTTTTGACTCATAATTTGTAATTATTGTTGTTACTTAAATTGTGAATAGTCGTTTCCCTTCTGTCTGCGAAGCTTGGGGAATCGGGCTTCCATCTCCCCGGTTCGCATTGTAGTTTTGCAAAGATAAAGGATAAAAAATTAATCGACAAATTTTAATTGATTTTTTTTTGATTTATTCTTCATTCTTTCTCCATTCATGCCGTTTCCACCTGTATTCGTGCTGTTTTCAGAATTCCAGTATCAAAGCAAACGGGGGCTTATGAGTGCTATATAATACATAAGGTGTATTGCGAGTTGTGCTCGAACGCATCATAATGGAAACTAGCCCTATACGAGGGCGTTAAAGTGAGCGTAGGAATTAGCGCGTGGCAGATAAGGCGTGCGAAGCTCGAGTGCAATCGCCGACGCTTTCGGAGAAAGCTGGCTCCTAGTTCTGAAATATGCCTTTGCATGCATGCAAAACCTTCATTCGCATTGAAAAGTAGGTATTGTTTGCATGCAAAGGCTTCTTCCAGAACTCGGAAATGCCATTGATTGCGATCAGAGCCTTCCCGACGACTAAAAAAATGCCATTGATTGCGATTAGAGCCTTCCCGATGACTAAAAAAATGCCGTTGATTGCGATCAGAGGCTTCCCACCGACTAAAAAATGCCGTTGATTGCGATCAGAGCCATTTTCAGAAACACGGAGAAGCCATTGATTGCGATCAGAGCGTGCATGAGATTGTGATCTGTATAAAATATATGGTGTATAGTGAGCTGTCGTTCGAGTGCAATCGCCTGAGCTTTCAGAGTAAGCAGGCTCCTAATACAACTTAAGTGTATTGGGCTTGATGAAAATGGGCTGCCATAAAGTATAGTTGAGAAGGAGTTGTAGCTGGAGGTCTGTCAAGCTAATTTTCTGTATTCAGAAGGGGTCTTTCCGGTGTGCGACTTGAAGAACCTCACGAAATGCTGGGGATATTCGAATCCGAGTCTCTCGCTTACTTGCGTGATGTTGAGGGAGTCGTCCGACAACAGCTGCTGTGCGGCACGGATGAGCCTCGCATTTATGTAATCCTTGGCTGTATGTCCGGTCTCCGTCTTCACAAGTTCGCCGAAATATTTTGCTGAATAACAGCACTTGTCGGCAAAGTATGCCACTGACGGCAGACCCTCATACGGCGCTTTCTCGGTGATGTACTGGTCGAGTAGGGTGACGAACTTCTTCACCACGGAGTGGTTGATTTCCTCTCTCGTGATGAACTGCCGGTCATAGAAGCGCAGACAATAGTTGAGCAGCAGCTCAATGTTACTCACTATCAGTTCGCGGGTATGCTTGTCGATGTCGTGCTGCAGCTCCTGTTGAATCATGGAGAGTACATCGCGGAAGATTACTATCTCGCTTTCCGACAGATGCAGGGCTTCGTTTGAAGTATAGTCAAAGAACTCATACCGGCTGATATTCCTGCCCAGTTGGGTGCGGTTGAGTAAGTCGGGATGAAACAGCAGGGCTGTCCATTTCGGATATGTCACCTCCGGATTGGGTTCCACATGAATGCTCTGTCCCGGTGCAAAACTCGTCACCGTCATCTCGTCGAAGTCGTATTTCGTTCGTCCGTATGACAGTTTGCAACCCTTGTTCTCTTTCAAAAACAAGGCGTAGAGCCCGTATTTGAATACGGACTCCTCAAGCCTGTGTTCCTTGTCATAGCGAACAACGGTCACCAATGGATGGCGCGTTTCCTGTTCGTAATAGTCGTTGAACGCCTGTATGCTGTCGAATATTATCTCTTTCATAGCAACTGCATAATGTCTTCTACAATCTGTTTGTCGAGCAGACGGTTGTCGCTGAGCAACTGGTGCAGGTCGTAGCGGTCGTAGAGACCTTTCTTCACACCACCCACTATGACCTTCATGTCCGACGGACCGTAGTAAGAGGCTATGCGCTCGCCAAAACCTCCGTCCTTGCAACCGTCCTCGAGAGTCACTACCACCTGGTGGTCGGTCTTCAGCATGTCGAGAGTCTTGCCGTCCACGGCATTGAGATAGCGTGGATTGATGAGGGTAGCGTCTATGCCCTTGTCTGCGAGCATGCGCACCACATTTTCCCCTTTCTGATAGAAGGAACCGGCAGCAATGACGGCTACCTTAGATCCCTTGTGCACGACCTTATATTTGGGTTCAAAACTGTATTCGGTGTCCACTGGTTCTGCGGTGTGATTTACTCCATTGCTCGGTACGCGCAGTGCCACTGGTTTTTTGTCCTGCATTATCGCCCATTTGAGCATGGCGAAATATTCTTCGCAGGTGGTTGGGGCCAAATAAGTGAGCCCTGGGATGCTGCATAACATGGGGATGTCGAAGAGGCAGATGTGCGTGATGTCATTCATCGAGCCGGTGCCGCCCCACATGACATTGATCACGGCAGGATTGGAATTGATGCAGAG
>CAVHYP010000063.1:0-12637 GCA_963640465.1 Bacteroidaceae bacterium
TGATCGCGATCAACGGCATTTTTTTAGTCGTCGGGAAGGCTCTGATCGCGATCAACGGCATTGCCGCAATTTCGAAGAAGGCTTTGCTTGCGAACCGTCCTAAAAAACGACATTACCTGGGGCGAACTTTCGCAATCCATCCCGGCGTTCTTTCCAGTCGGGCATAAACGCAGCCACACGGTCGTAGAATTCCTGGTTGTGGGCACAAACATACTGATGGGTCATTTCGTGCAGAACCACATATTGCACATACGAAAGGTCTACTTGCGCCAGCGCCAAATTATAGATAATGCTGCGTTTTCTCACGTTGAATGTTCCCCATACGCTCTTGCGGCGCATTATATGGAAAGGAATCGGGTCACAACGCATTTCCTGGCAATACATTTCATGCAAACCGGAAATCACCATCTCCAGCATCCGCTTGCGGAAATTGTCCACCATGCATTTGCGCGTTGCGAAACTTGCACCCTTGCGTACAACCATTAAAATAGAGTCTTTTTCTTCTTTCACAATTGGAAAGTCAGTATTCGATTCCTTGATGCGCAGTGGGTAGTAGTTTCCAAACATAAGGATGCTTTCGCCATCCTCGTATTTCGGTTGCACCGGATGCGGTTGTGCGAGTATGCGTTCTCTGTTCTTGATTATCCACTCGTGGCGCAGCCTAAGCACATTCACGATTTCATTCACACCTACACCCAACGGCGCAGAGACCGTCACATTGCCGTCCGGAGACTTGACTCTAAGGCTTATACCTTTCTTGGGGACAACCCATGCCACCGTGATCGGAATGCCATGGAAGTCTACCACTTCCGTCTTAATTGTTTTCAAATGGTCGTCTATAATTGCAGCCTTCTTTCCAACGTGAGCATCCGTAGGCAGTCTTGCCTTTTATGATTTGTCCTACATGACACACCGGGCATGGCAATCCCACCCATTGGTCGGCATCAGCCGGCATGGGTGCAGCCGCTACGTTTGATGCCACTGCAGGCGCAACGGTTTGGGCCGAAGTCTTGGTTTTACTTTTTCGTGGTTGGAATCCCGCAGGCACATTCTGGTTTGCCGCTGCAGCGGATTTGGGAGTTTTTGTTTCCCCACTAGCCGCAGTCTTCGAATTGCCCGCAGCCTTTGCACTGCCTGAGGCTTTAGCACTGCTACCGGCAGACTTTGTTGACTTACGGGTTGACTTGGATTTTGCCTTCAAATCGTCTTCCGTCACCAGCGTAATTCGGCGGTTTGAGTTGTCGGCACGCACACTGTTCACAATGTCGGTCACCATCTGTTTGAGTTCACCTACGAACTGTGTCGCACTGTAGTCATGGCGCTCAATCTGCCGGAGTTTTTTCTCCCACAGTCCGGTGAGCTCCGCACTCTTGAGCAATTCCTCGCGTATGAGTCCGATGAGTTCCACTCCAGTTGCCGTGGCTACCAGGGCTTTCCTTTCTTTCCTTATGTATCTGCGCTTGAACAAGGTTTCGATGATGGCAGCACGAGTGGACGGACGTCCGATGCCGTTTTCCTTCAGTGCATCGCGCAATTCCTCATTGTCCACGAACTTGCCCGCTGTCTCCATCGCTCTCAGGAGCGTTGCCTCGGTATAGGGTTTGGGAGGTGTGGTCCATTTCTCGGCAAGTGAAGGGACATGCGGTCCACTCTCCCCTTTCTTGAATACCGGAAGCGGCGCATCGTTTTCCTGCGCACCACCCGTATCGTCGTCTGTATCCTTGTTGTCCTTTGTTTTCTTGAATACCACCTTCCAGCCTTCCTCGGTGATTACCTTGCCCGAGGTGCGGAACATCACGGGTTCTGCATCTGCCACTTCCACTTGTCCGATGACGGTTGTGGTCTCGAACTTGCAGTCGGGATAGAACGCAGCGATGAAGGCACGGGCTATCAAGTCGAACACCCGTTGCTCCATGTCGCTCAGTCCCTGGGGCGGAACTCCAGTGGGGATGATGGCATGGTGGTCGGTGACTTTCGACGAGTCGAACACCTTCTTGCTTTTCTTCAGAGGTTTGCCGGACAATGGTTTCACAAGTTCTGCATAGGGTGCAATGCCTGCAAAGGCTGTCTTGTACAAGCCGTTCATTATTGCCGGGCACTTGGGATAGATGTCGTCGGAGAGGAATGTGGTGTCGACACGCGGATAGGTGGTGAACTTCTTCTCGTAGAGCGACTGGATGAGTTGGAGTGTGGTTTCGGCTGAGAATCCGAACTTCTTGTTGCAGTCCACCTGCAACGACGTAAGGTCGTAGAGACGCGGCGGAGTTTCGGTTCCTTTCTTCTTGCTTGTGTCGACCACAGTGAACGGATTGTCCTTGATGGAATCCATCACTTTCTGTCCTTCCTCCTGACTAGTGTATTCCAGTTGCTTGTAGATGGGTCCCTTGGATGTCATTGCCTTACCCTGGGCTTCAGCCTCCTTGATTTCGGCTTTCTCCTCGGCTTCGGCTTCCTCGTCTCGGGCAATGGCATTGAACTTAGTGTTGCGGTAGAGTGTGGACAACACCCACGACTGCTTGGGTATGAAATTCTCAATCTCCTGCTGACGGCGCACAATCAAGGCAAGGGTCGGTGTCTGCACGCGTCCGATGGACAGCACTTGTTTGTTTTGCCCGTACTTCATGGTGTAGAGTCGTGTGGCATTCATTCCGAGAGTCCAGTCGCCGATGGCACGGCTGAGTCCTGCCTCGTAGAGCGACTGATATTCGGACTGGTCCTTCAGCGACTGGAAACCTTCGCGTATGGATTCTTCGGTCAGCGAACTGATCCAAAGGCGCTTCACCGGACATTTGGCTCCTGCCTTCTGCATGACCCACCGCTGAATAAGTTCTCCCTCCTGCCCGGCATCACCGCAGTTGATAATTTCGTCTGCAGCCTGCATCAGTTTCTCTATCGTTGCAAACTGCTTCTTCACTCCGGCATCGTCCTTCAGGCGAATACTAAACCGCGCTGGAATCATCGGTAAATCATACAAGTCCCAATGTTTCCACCGGGCATTGTACTCGTCGGGAGACTTCAGTTCACACAGATGTCCGAACGTCCACGTCACTTGGTAGCCGTTCCCCTCTATGTAACCTTGTTTCATATTCTTGGCACCGAGTACATTGGCGATGTCGCGTGCCACACTTGGTTTCTCTGCTATACAGACAATCATTCTATCGTTGCTTTTATTGCATCCCTACACTGTTCCATAAGCCACTTGGGAGTGGAAGTGGCGCCGCAAATGCCTACCGACGCTGCACCCTCAAACCACGAGTTGTCGATTTCCGACACATCGTCGATGATGTGCGACCGCGGATTGACCTTGCAGCATTCGGAGAAAAGGATTTTTCCGTTGGAACTTTTCTTTCCGCACACGAAGACTATCACGTCGTGTTGCTTGGCAAACTCGCGGATGCGGGGCATGCGGTTTGCCACCTGACGGCAAATGGTGTCGAAGTAGTTGAACTCGGCACCGTCCTTCATGTGGTCCTTGATGTACCCCACTATCTCGCGGAATCCCTCCAGCGACTTGGTGGTCTGCGAGTAGAGTTGTATGTTGCGCGAGAAGTCGAGTTTGCGGGCATCTTCAAGATTCTCGATGACAATGGCATTGCCCTCGGTCTGCCCCACTAGTCCCACAACCTCGGCATGACCGTTCTTGCCGTAGATCACGATTTGCCGGCGGTGTTCGGGGTCGCTGTCGTAGTCTGCCTTGATGCGTTTCTGAAGATGGAGCACCACGGGACAGGTGGCATCGATGAGTTGTATGTTGCGCTCTTTGGCAATGCGATAGGTTGAGGGCGGTTCGCCATGGGCACGCAGAAGCACACGCGTGTCGTGGAGGGTGGCAAGTTCGGCTTTGTCCACGCTGATGAGTCCCTTGGCTTTCAACCTCTGGCACTCGCGTCCGTTGTGCACAATATCACCAAGGCAATACAGCGTGGTGCCCGTTGCCTCCAGTTCCTCCTCTGCTTTCCCTATTGCTGTCGTCACTCCATTGCAGAATCCCGACCCACTGTCGATTTCAATCAGCATACTCGTCTCGTATTCTCTACTTCGCGGTTATTTATTTTGTTCTATAATTTGTCTTACACCTTTTATTATATATAAGAGCCTTGCCATGTATAGGCACCGACCAACACCGTCCTTATTATGTATGGAGCAGTTGGTATCATACACGGAGGCGTTGGTCTATACCTTCTATTATATATACGCCTATATTGTGTTCGTCTTCTATACCTTATATACTATTATACAGTGTCTTTGTTTTCAGTTTCTGCCTATGCCTTCGCAGCAGCCTCGTTGAAGCGGTCAATCAACCACTGGTTTTGTTCTTCGCGCGTCAGTTCGGAGTTGTCAAGCACCAGGGCATCGTCGGCTTTGACCAACGGATTGAGCTGGCGATGGGTGTCCAAATAGTCGCGCTCCTCCACATTCTTCAGGATTTCCTCATACTTCACGTCCGTATTTCCTTTCCCCGCCAGTTCATCGAAGCGGCGCTGTGCCCTCACCTGTGCTGAGGCAGTGACAAATATCTTCAGTTCGGCATGGGGGAAGACGGCTGTACCGATGTCGCGCCCATCCATCACGATTCCCTTGTTCTCGCCCATGCGCTGCTGCTGGGCTGTGAGCACACGGCGCACAAACGGAAGGGCTGCAATGCGGCTCACTTTCGACGATACTTCCATCGTCCTTATCTCGCTCTCCACCACCTCACCGTCGAGACAAGCCAACGGCAGATTGGTCTGCGGGTCGAGTTTGAAGTCCACCTTCACTGACTTCAATCCCTCTTCCAATGCTGCCTCGTCGATTCTGTCTGCTGTAATCAGTCCGCGACGAATGGCATAGAGGGTAACGGTGCGATACATGGCACCGGTGTCAACATAAATATATCCCACTTGGCGTGCCAACCATTTTGCCATCGTACTCTTTCCACATGACGAATGGCCGTCGATTGCCACAATTATTTTCTTAGAACACATAACTTGCATTTATTATCAATGATGAAGAGGCTACATGGTATTTGCCATACGCCACTCCTATTTTCACTTTGCGCAGATTCAGTCCTGCGCCCAACGACAGTCCTGCCCAATGGCTACTGTCGCCCACTTTCATTTCTTTTGACCTGCGCGGATTGTAGCCCACTGCCACCCAGGTGGTACTTGAGAAGAACAGGTCGGCACCCACGGAGAGATGATGACTCAAGACTTTGTCGTCCCAGTCGGTCAGTTTGTCGAATGTGAACGACACCCTTATCGGCGCATTGGCAAAACTCTTCGACACTCCAAGCAACAGGTTGAACGGCAGAGCCTCGTTTTTCTCGTAGAGGGCATCAATCTGTCCGCCCAAGTTCTGTCCCACAAGACTCAACGACCAGCCGGCATCCTCATTGTAGTAGTTGATTCCGAGGTCCACCCCTATGGCTGTGGACGAGTACTCACCGTATTTCGACATAAGGATTTTTCCCTGCACACCACCACTCCAGTAATCGCTGAAGAGGTAGGAATAGCCGCCCTGCAAAGCGATGTCCTTGGCTGAGAACGTGCCCGTCTCGTTGAAATTCTCATCGGTCTCCGTCATCGTTCCATAGTTCAGGAGCATGGCTCCGGCAGACCACGTGCCTCTCTCTCCGGTCTGTTTCACGAATGAGGCACTCATCTTGTTTGTGCCCGAGATATACGACGTGTAGTTGAGGCTCAGGGTCTTGTCCGACACATTCGTAGTCAGTGCCGGATTGGAGAACATCAGCGTGGCATCGTCCTCGATTATACTCACATTGTTGCCGCCCAACGCAGCAGCGTGGGCTGACGTGGGCACCTCGAGAAACTGATAGCCAGTGCTGCCTTCCTGTGCACCGGCATTGCCTGCTGCCACAATCATCATGAGGGCAGCACAGTAGCGTGTGAATGCAGATTTATGAACGTTGAATTCCGTCATTATTCTTTTTTTATCATGTTGTAGTATTCCGCCAAGAGCTTGTTGGCAGCAATGAACGATGTCATCTGTCCGCCCAACACCATAGACTCCATGTCGGGAATCATCGACTTTATCTGCGGGTTGTAATAGAAATCATTCTTCAGGTGCTCGTTGATGCTTTCATACATCCAGTACTTTGCCTGCTCGTTCCTGCGGTACTGGAAATAGCCCGAAGCCTTCACCTTGTCCACATATTCGAACACCATGTCCATCACCTTGTCCACATTCAGGTTGAAGAAACCCGAATAGCACTTCACCTCAGGAACGATGCCGCTGTCGGGCAACGGGAAGATGTGGAGCGCATTGCGGAAATGGCTTGCAGCCAACTCTGCCTTGTCCACATTGTTGCCGTCGGCTTTGTTGATGACGATACCGTCGGCAATCTCCATGATTCCGCGCTTGATGCCCTGCAGTTCGTCGCCAGTGCCTGCCAACTGAATCAGGAGGAAATAGTCGACCATCGAATGGCACGCGGTTTCGCTCTGTCCAACCCCGACAGTTTCCACAAATATCTTGTCGTAGCCGGCTGCCTCACAAAGGATGATGGTTTCGCGGGTCTTGCGCGCAACACCGCCCAACGAACCAGCCGTCGGTGAAGGACGGATGAACGACTTAGGATGAACTGCCAGTTTCTCCATTCGCGTCTTGTCGCCAAGGATACTGCCCTTCGTCTTCTCGCTCGAAGGGTCGATAGCCAGCACCGCCAACTTGCCGCCATACTTCTCGAGCACATACATGCCGAAAGCATCGATGCTGGTGGACTTGCCTGCGCCCGGCACACCCGAGATTCCCACTCTCACAGAGTTGCCAGAGAAAGGCAGACATTTCTCAATCACCTCCTGCGCCACAGCCTGATGCTCCGGCAAGGTGCTTTCAATCAATGTGACAGCCTGACTGAGCATCGTCACATCACCTTTCAGAATACCGTTGACATACTCGTCGGGAGTAAACAAACGGTTACGTTTCTTTCTTGTCCTGTTCAAGTAAGGGCTGACCATCTCCTGATGATCAACGCCTGCATTGACCACCAATCCTTCGTATTCAGCACTATTTTCGGGATGTTCCATAACTTTACAACGTTTGGTTTCGAATATTGTTTCTGCAAATTTACTAATAATTCTCCATTCCCCCGACCTTCACCACTGAAATATTCATTTAATGCAGCGATTTTCGGGCGATGAAGGTTGCTGCGTAATTGTACAGTAACAACATCCAGCACAGCAAATTCCAAGAAATAGACAAACTTATTATTGCCGCACAAGATATCGCCATTGCCTGTGAGTTTCCAGGCTTTCAGTGTAGGATGGATAAAAATAAAGGCAGAAGTGTTGTATCTCACAAATAATTCGTAACTTAGCGACGCAAAACATAAAAGCGACAGATCCATGAGTGAAATTACAAGATGCTATCCCGTGGGAATTCAGACTTTCGAGAAAATTCGCGAAGGAAACTATCTGTACATAGACAAGACGAAATACATTGTCGATTTCCGGAAGAAACAGATGAGTTACGTCTTTCTGAGCCGTCCGAGACGGTTCGGCAAGTCGCTCTTTGCCTCAACACTGCAAGCTTATTTTGAGGGACGCAAGGAACTCTTCGAAGGTCTCGCCATTGCCGATTATGAAAAGGAATGGGTGAAGCGTCCAGTACTTCATTTCGATTTGAGCGGTGCGAAACATTTGAACGGTGATGGATTAAAGACCTACCTGGCGGATATGCTTGATGATATCGAAGCAAAATACGGATATAAAAGTCAGAAGGCGGATGCCAATCTGCGGCTCAAAGACCTTGTGATAAAAGCCAACGAACAAACCGGCCAGAAGGTGGTAGTCATCATCGACGAGTACGATGCACCTTTACTCGATGTGGTGCACGAGGAGGACTATCTACGTGAACTGCGCTTCATCATGCAGAACTTCTACAGTCCGCTCAAGAAACTCGACCCCTACCTGGAGTTTGTGTTCATCACTGGCATCACCAAGTTTGCACAACTCAGCATCTTCAGCGAGCTCAACAACCTCGATAACATCAGCATGCTCGACCAATACTCCGCCATCTGCGGCATCAGCATGACAGAACTCACTACCGAAATGCACCCTGACGTGGAGAATCTCAGCAAGGCGCTCGACATGACCTACGACGAGTGTCTGGAGCAACTTCGCACATACTACGACGGTTATCATTTCAGCGAACGCTCCGAGGATATCCTCAATCCGTTCAGTTTGATAAAAGCATTGAATGCACAGAAGATTGATTCCTACTGGTTCGGTTCCGGCACACCGACTTACATCATCAAGATCCTGCAGAAATACCATATCAATGTGAAGGATATCGAGAAGGACGACACAGACGTGGACGACTTCGATGTGTCACCCGACCATATGACGTCAGCCCTGCCAATGCTCTATCAAAGCGGATACCTTACTATCAAGAAGTACAGTCCGATGCTGCGCCGCTACAAGTTGGGCTACCCTAATACAGAGGTAAGGATCGGTATGCTGAAAAGCCTGGCTCCCAATTATCTGTCGCCCGTCTCCGCAGACAACAGCAGTCTCGTAGGCGACCTCGTAGAACTGCTCTACGATGGCAAGACTGAAAAATACATGGAGCGCCTGCTTGCCTATCTCGCCAGCATATCCAACCGTCTATCAAACAAGTGTGAGCGAGATTTCCAGACCGTGTTCTATCTCATCTTCAATCTAATGGGGGCATACATACGAGTGGAAGAAGACAGCGCCATCAGTCGTGCAGATGCTGTGGTACACATGCCCGATGCAATATATGTATTCGAACTGAAATACGATGGTTCGGCAGACGATGCACTCCAGCAGATAGACGACAAAGGCTATCTCATCCCCTATTCAGCCGACGGTAAGCGACCCGTGAAGATAGGCGTCAACTACGACAGCCTGCAACGCACCATCACCGAATGGAAAATCCAAGAGGGATAGCACGAAAAAGAAATTGTGTCTGGAGTCAGGTTTCTCCGAAACCATAGACGATGACACTCGAGCGTCAGCTCGCACTGAAAGTCCATCCTTTTAGTAGTGAACCAAAATATTCTACATTCCCATCTGAACAGAGTAGGCTGTACTTGTGGCCAGGGAAAGGAGTAAACAACCATACACAACGCATCAATAACACATGCAATCTTTGTATCTTGCACCACAAGTATCACCTTGACTGCAATTGTCTGTACCAAAGACGAAACACACTCCGGTATAGATAGAAACAATGCATATCTTTGATGAAAAAGCCTTTGTGAAGCAAAGTGGGATTGGTGGCACAAAGCGTACGTATACGCAGTCGTCTGCCACATCTATGAGAGAATATTCCTGCAAACGAGCTCATTGCCGAACGCACGTACAATGGACTACAACAGTCAGTATCCATGCAGCATATCTTGTGTCTGATACGACGTACTGTATCATTGTACACATATATGCGCCAAGGCTTGAGGTATGCGCCAAGGAAAGACACTCCCATCATACAATCGTCAACCCTTATTTTGTCGGGGTGGAGTTGAAGTCCCAGCTCTGTTTTCAAATATTCACGCATCCTGGGAACCAGCGATCTCAACCACACTCTGTCACAACTCACAACATAGGCATCGTCAACATAACGTCCGTAATGTCTGCAGTTCAACTCACGCTTGCAGTATTGGTCAAACCTATTCATGTAGACATTGCTGAACAGTTGCGACGTCAAGTTACCGATAGGCAATCCACACCCTTCGGGACTAAAGAAAAGGCTTTTCGACGGAGGCAGTCCGTTCCAATCATATGGTTTGCCACGTCTAAGGCATCGTTGCAAAGGGTCATGGAGAACAAAGATGTTGGTGAGATATTTCACGGGGTCGTAATCATATTCTTCATCCCATGTTTTTTTGCTCTCAATCTTGCGATTCCGCATTCTGTCAAGTGTTTCCAGACAAATGGAAAGAAGCTTCTGCCGGTTGATATGCATGAAATAGCCCTTGACGTCTATCTTCAATATATAGCAGGGTTTTCGATAGTTATCACTCTCACTCTTGATATGGTGTTCGAGTCGGTTTATTCCATAGTGTGTGCCACGCCCCTCTATGCAACTATAAGTGTCGGCAATAAAGGTTCGTTCAAAAAGGCGGTGTGTATATCCATAGTATAGGTGGTGTACCACGCGATCCCGGAAATTGGCAGCAAACACCTCCCGTTGCTTTGGGTCACGAATAACAAAACAGATACCAGCACTCGGTTTGTAACTACGGGTGTATAGTTCGTCTGTAAGGCTGACGAGTTCCGATTCAAGATTCAGTTCAAACTGCTGTTGGTCGATGGTACACGCTTTATGAAGCCTTGCCCGTTTGTAGGCAACAAAGAGGTCATGAAGCAGTCGTTCCCGTGTGATATGAAAAAGAGTATGCGGCATAGATGTAGATGAATAATTTCAGCTAAATGCAGATTGTAACGGACGATGTCCAACCATTGTTTCCCGATTCCCAAGGAAAGGTGAGTGCTGCGACGGGGCGGACGGTGTGGCCATAGTAGCGATTGTTGTTGTTGCTGTTGTAGTTGCTACTGTTGAAGTTGAGGTAGTACGCATTGCTGACATCATTGTTGTTGAGCGTACTCGACCAGTAGTTGCCGTTCGAGCCGTGATTGTTGAGATCGCTCCCATTGCGGTTGCCCGAAGCTGGGAGGACGCTAACGACAGTACCTGTTTTAGACTGCGGCACTGACATCTGAATCAATGAAAGTACTGTCAGTTGCAACACATTTGCTGCATTTTTTCCCACACACTGTTTCCAATAGTGCAAGACGTACTGTCTGAACTTCACCCGGTGCGCTGCAGACAAACAAATCATCTGCATTCTGACCGTAGCGAGACATCCATGACGTCACATAAACATCTACTCTTGTGCTACATACTCTCCCTTTTTCCTTTCGACAATTCGGTCTGTTCCTTTTTCTCGGTATATCTTGCCCAGGAGTTCAGTTGCGTGGCGATATCGGCTGAAATGGGTAAAGTATGCAAGAAAAATTTAGTGGATACAGCACCGATATCCTTTAGCAGACGCAACAGGACCTGAGTTTCTTCCAAATGCAAAATAGCGTTCCTGATGTACACATCCTTTCCTCTAGCTGATTTGAACGCATGAATCACACACATCACCTCGTCCGTCATCGCATTGAGCATACGGGTACCAAGCGTGTACCTTATGTCTCTTGGAATACGGCTATAGCACGTCGTCAGTTCTTTCAGCAGTGTGTATGAACGCACATACACTGGTTGCTCAACATAGAGTTTCGGATGTTTTTTTTCTTCCGTATTGGATTGTTTATTGTTTTCCATCACTACATCCGACTGTCATTCTGAAGCAATGCCTTCAATTCCGCAACAAAATTCATGCAACCCAAAGGAGTCGAGCTCTCAAGAGGGAATGTCCGTAGTCGCATGATTACAGCATTTACGTTGCCAACCCTTGACTCAATAGATGTATTGACATGATGTTCTTGGCATTCACCACAAACAGTATTTGGGGACTCGGCTTTAGCTTTTGTTACTTGTTGAGACTTCCATTCTTCAAAACAAGCGTTGATGTGCTGGCTCTCTGCTGCAGACAGAGCAATGCATAAGCTTTGATTACCCGTTTCACCACACAGAGTACGTCCTTCTGTCCATTTCCGAAGTGAAGCATCCGGGAATCCCACATAACTCACCCACTGACCAATGCCTTTGTAGTAGCGTGTCGTCACCTTGAAGGGATGAACATACTCACACAAAGCCAAAGCACCATGTTCATACGCACGCCAAAACACCCCCTCGTGCAAGAGAAGAATGACATTCTTCTCTTGCATTTCGGAAGTTCGTTGTAATATTTCTGTTATTTGCATTTTGAATATTTCAAGCGCCTTCGGCGCAAGGAAAAAGCGATATACATCGCTTTTATAGGTGGGCATTACGCCCACCTAAGGTTCTGCGACGGGGCGGACGGTGTGGCCAAAGAAGCGACCGTTGTTGTAGCTGTGGTAGTAGCTAGTGCAGAAGCTGAGGTAGCACGCATCGCTGACACCAAAGTCGTCGAGCGTACTCGACCAGTAGTAGCCGCTCGAGCCGTGATAGTAGAGAACGCTCCCAGGGCGGTAGCCCGAAGCTGGGAGGTATATGATGTTGTTGTTCTTGTTGCTGACCACCTTATAACAACACATAGTTGCACCCGCAGAATTTGTTCTGCTAACCCAAGCCCAGGTGCAGTTTCCTGAATCGATTAATTCTAAGAATTCACCCCGAGTCGGCATACGACAGAAAGAGCCCCAATTTACATAAGCTGCATCATCCATTTGCTCAAGTTCTGTTTTACCATCTGTTGAAGTGTATTTATTGTAGGTGAGTACGCTTTTCTCATATACTGCAGAATATACATAAGAACCTAATGTGGTATATGTTGCCTCAGAATATTCTTCTTTTGGACTCGTCTCACCCCAGGCATAATAGTTTCCATCATCATAAGCCGTTTCTGCCCCAATGTTTGTTTCAGCCCATAGCAATCCGCTTGGCAAGCCGAGGTCGATGAACTTGTGTCCGTTGATAATCCTGCTTCCATCTGATTCTGCAGTGCTTGTGGTATAGTTGGTTGTAACCTTAACAACTTGCAGACGAGTACGTGTTATCTCGACACCTGTGGTTGTAGTTGATGATT
>CAVHYP010000064.1:0-5856 GCA_963640465.1 Bacteroidaceae bacterium
GACATGGGCAAGCATTGGGCAATATTTTATTGCTCAATGACTTGCTGACTTTTTATATTTATTTATCTGCTAATTTAAGGTATACTGTAAAGTTAGAGGTTTTCCTTAGACACATAGATTAAGGCTAAAGAAAAATAAAGAGTAAGTGAATTCTCTCACTTACTCTTTTTGAATGGATAAACCACTTCTTCGCTCCGTGGTCCGAGTCCGCCATACCAGTTGGCACACCTCACGCTGTAGCATGCACCTTCGTAACTCTTGGTAATGTTGTAGAAAGGTTTGGTGGTGAATGCTATTATTTTGCGGTCTCTGCAAATGGCATAGCAACCTGCCTCAGGGATGTCTGTCCATGTGATGGTCTTGTTGTTTACAGATAGTATTGGTGGTGGAATCTGTGCTGCCTTGTCTTCAGGAAACCAGTCTGGAAATACCTTGTCAACTGTATATTGTTCGGATTCTTCATCAGTAAGGCATGGCTTGTAGCTGACATTGGTGGGTTGGTTATTGGAATTCTTGAATGAGGTTTTCCTCTTGCTTAGGTCGAGAATATCGAAATATCCGTTTGTGCTGTTGTATTCAGCAAACAATGAAGGTATTGTCCCGTGCATTTCACACCATCCTTCAGGTGCCGGAACTACATTCATCGAGCAGTTGATGAAAACACATTTGGGTGAATTTTTCCATGGTCTGCCCAAATGGAATTTCCCGTTTTGTTCTTGTCCACCATCTATGTAGCAGTCGGAGAAAACATAGCCGTACTTCAATCCGGAGGCTGTGGCAGGTGCTGCGATGACATCCCTACTTCCGGTTTTACCTCTTTCCCTTAGAAAGATATTGCAATGATTGAAGTAGATGGTGCCACCTCCACAGATGAAATCCACTGTACCGCTTATTTTGCAATCTTCAAGATATGTGGTTCCGCCTTCGTTGGTGAAGTATGTGTCTTGCGTACTGAGAAGGCTTACGTTCTTGAGAATGTTGCCTTTACAGTTTTTTTCACGCAGTGCTACTGCCCGATTGGCAAATGCATTTGGGTCATTTTTGAAGTTTGACCATAGTTCCACGTCCTGGATGTATGTGCTGTCAGCACCATTGCAGAAGAGGGTACTTGTGATGCTGATTCCTTCGTGCTGAGGGCAGTTTTCTATTTGTGTGTTTCCATAGCTGTCGCCAATGATGGAAGTGTTGGGAGCAGTGAGAATGGTCATTGGACTTGATATTTCCATGCTTTGTCCGTTCTCTACAATGCTTATCATGTTGCCCTCACCTTTTATTCTGTAATAGCTTGGTCGGATGAATATTCTATACCTTTTGTTCTTGTCGGGTCTGTTGTTGGCTGAATGGATGGCTTGTACAAAGTTTCCGTTGTCGGGCACTATAAAGTCGTAAGTCCATTTGTTTTGTGCATTGAGTGATGTGCAGACAGACATTAGAATTATGGCGTATATTGCTTTCATTTCAATCTTGTTTTTAATGATGGTAACTTTTCGGATCATTGATGGCAATTTATTGATTACCAGTAGTGTATTCTTCTTGATTACCAATGGTAGTGTATTTTCTTTAATCATAGATGGTGTGGGCAAACATAAACGATTAGATTTCAGTGTGGGGCTGAAATGTTTGGTGAAGCCAAAACAAAACATCGGAGATCACACTGTGTGTTTCCGATGTTTGTAGTTGTGCTTCAGAGAACATGGTTCGGAAAATATGGTTCAATGAATATATTTCAGAGAATATGCTTTAGTGAATCTGGACTTATGCAAGCAATTTTTTGACACAAGAACTGATGGCACGTCCTTCGGCAACTCCTGCAAGTTGTTTTGTGGCAACACCCATCACCTTACCCATATCCTGAGTACCTGATGCTCCTACTTCAGTGATGATGTCCTTCAGTTTGGCTTCCAGTTCGGCTTCACTGAGTTGCTTTGGAAGATATTCTTCAATCACAGCAACTTGGGCCAATTCCTCGTCTGCCAGCTCCTTGCGTCCGTTTTGCACGTAAAGGTCAGCTGATTCTTTTCCTTGCTTGGCTAATTTCTGCATCAGCTTGATTGCTACTTCGTCTGTTACATTTCCGTCAGAACCTGGACGTGTCTTCTCTTCCAGAAGTACTTTCTTTATGTTACGCAATGTTTCCAGGCGTACTGCATCATGTGCTTTCATTGCAGCCATGATGTCCTTGCTTATTTGATAGAATAATGCCATGGTGTTTTTTATTTAAAAACCCCAGCCCATATGATCAGGCTGGGGATTTGTTGATTGATATTGTTTGTTGTGACTTAGTCTGCAAGTTTTGCCTTGATAAACTCTCTGTTCAGTCGGGCTATATTAGAGATAGTCTCACACTTAGGACAAACAGCTTCGCAAGCACGTGTGTTTGTACAGTTACCGAAACCAAGTTCGTCCATCTTTGCTACCATGTTCTTTGCACGGCGGGCAACTTCAACACGTCCTTGTGGAAGAAGGGCGAGCTGGCTTACTTTTGATGAAACGAACAACATAGCAGAACCATTCTTACATGCTGCTACACAAGCGCCACATCCGATGCATGACGCGCAGTCCATTGCTTCGTCAGCATCTTCCTTTGGAATGAGGATTGAGTTTGCATCTTGAGGAGCACCGGTACGTACTGTGGTGTAACCGCCTGCCTGCATAATCTTGTCGAATGCGCTACGGTCAACCATACAGTCCTTGATTACTGGGAAGGCAGCTGAACGCCATGGCTCTACTGTGATAGTGTCGCCATCATTGAATCTGCGCATATAAAGCTGGCAAGTTGTGGCTCCGCGCTCTGTCTTTCCGTGTGGTGTACCGTTTATATAAAGTGAACACATACCACAGATTCCTTCACGGCAGTCGTGGTCGAACACGAATGGTTCCTTGCCTTCTTCGATAAGTTCCTCATTCAGGATATCAAGCATCTCCAGGAAAGAAGTATCGTCTGGAATATCCTTCATCTGATGTGTATCAAAATGTCCTTTGTCCTTAGGACCATTCTGCTTCCAATATTTTATTGTAAAACTTATATTCTTTGACATAGCGATTAGTTCTTATAATTACGAGTTTGTACCTTTATTGCTTCATACTTAAGAGGCTCTTTGATGAGGGTTGGTGCCTTCTCATCATTTCCTTCATATTTCCAGCATCCTACATAGAAGTAGTTCTCATCATCACGCTTTGCTTCTCCGTCTTCTGTTTGGTATTCTTCTCTGAAGTGACCGCCACAGCTTTCGTTACGGCTGAGTGCATCGTAAGCGATGAGTTCTCCCATTGTGAGGAAGTCTTCAAGATGGATAGCCTTGTCGAGTTCCACGTTGAGTCCCTCGCGGCTTCCTGGTATGAAGAGGTTAGATTCAAATTCTTTTCTCAGTTTTGCTATCTTCTCGATTCCTGTCTTCAGTCCTTCTGCTGTACGTCCCATTCCGATGTATTCCCAGCAGATATGTCCGAGTTCCTTGTGGATTGAGTCAACTGAACGTTTGCCGTGGATATTGAGCAGACGCTGAATACGCTCTTCTACCTTCTTCTCTGTATCTGCAAACTCTGGCAGATCGGTACTTACTTTTGGCCATACTGCCTGGTCTGCCAGATAGTTTTGGATTGTGTAAGGTAGAACGAAATATCCGTCTGCCAAACCTTGCATAAGAGCTGAAGCTCCAAGTCGGTTTGCTCCGTGGTCGGAGAAGTTGCATTCTCCAATTGCAAACAGTCCAGGAATTGAAGTCTGCAGTTCGTAGTCAACCCAAATACCACCCATTGTGTAGTGGATTGCAGGGAATATCATCATTGGGTTGTAGTAGTCAACTCCATTGACAGTCTTTACTTTCTCTCCTGGGTTGACGTCGGTGATTTCTTCGTACATATCGAAGAGGTTTCCATAACGCTGACGGATGACATCGATACCAAGGCGCTGGATTGATTCTGAGAAGTCAAGGAACACAGCGAGTCCTGTGTTGTTAACTCCATAGCCTTTGTCGCAACGCTCTTTGGCAGCACGTGAAGCTACGTCACGTGGAACAAGGTTACCGAATGCTGGGTAACGGCGCTCCAGGTAGTAGTCGCGGTCTTCTTCTGGAATGTCCGGACCCTGTTTTGTTCCAGCCTGAAGTGCTTTTGCATCTTCTAGTTTCTTTGGTACCCAAATACGTCCGTCGTTACGGAGTGACTCAGACATCAAAGTAAGTTTTGATTGCTTGTCGCCGTGAACAGGAATACAAGTTGGGTGAATCTGCACGTATGAAGGGTTGGCAAAATAAGCGCCCTTACGATAGCATGACATTGCTGCTGATACGTTGCATCCCATTGCGTTTGTTGAGAGGAAGTATGTATTTCCGTATCCACCGGTAGCAATGACCACTGCATTTGCAGAGAAACGCTCCAGCTTACCTGTAACCAGGTTCTTTGCGATGATTCCTCTTGCCTTGCCGTTTACTATTACTACGTCGAGCATTTCATAGCGTGTGTACAACTTTACTTTGCCTGCGTGTACTTGTGCTGACAATGCGCTGTAGGCACCGAGCAAGAGCTGCTGTCCGGTCTGTCCCTTGGCATAGAATGTCCGGCTTACCTGTGCTCCACCGAATGAACGGTTGGCAAGTGTACCTCCGTATTCACGTGCAAACGGAACGCCTTGTGCAACACACTGGTCGATGATTGAGTTGCTTACTTCTGCCAAACGGTAGACGTTGGCTTCGCGGGCACGGTAGTCGCCTCCCTTTACGGTATCATAGAACAGACGATATACTGAGTCACCGTCGTTCTGATAGTTCTTTGCAGCATTGATACCACCCTGTGCTGCAATTGAGTGTGCACGGCGTGGAGAGTCCTGAATACAGAAATTGAGTACGTTGAATCCCAATTCACCGAGTGTTGCTGCTGCACTTGCACCTGCAAGTCCTGTACCTACTACTATTACATCAAGCTTGAGCTTGTTCTTTGGGTTAACCAAACGCTGGTGAGCCTTATAGTTGCTCCATTTTTCAGCTACTGGACCTTCAGGAATTTTTGAATCTATATTGATTGCCATAGTTTCTTCAATTTAGTGATTTACAATTATTTTCCAATAGAGAAAGGAAGAATGGAGAAGTCTTCATGACCGAGACAGTCTGGACAGCATGCAAATGCGATGCAGACGATAAGGAACAGAGCCATTACTACTGTGCTCCAAATCTGTCCGATACATTTCCAACGGTTAAACCAGATGTGTCCGCTCCATCCCAGTGTCTGCATTGCAGACCAGAAACCATGAGTGAGGTGGAACCAGATGGCAACAATCCAAATAACATAGATTGCCACGAATACCGGCTGCTGGAAAGTTGCAGCAATATAGGCGAATCCATCGGTTGATTCATATCCGCCCATTGTAGGGTCACCGATAATCTCTGCGAACATCATGTTGTACCAGAAATTGTAGAGGTGCAGAAGCAGACCACATACGATAATCAGTCCGAGGACAAACATGTTCTGACTTGCCCATTCAACCTTTTCAGGCTTTACTGTCTTAGCGTACTTGTTGTTTCCGCGTGCCTTACGGTTTTGCATCGTAAGGATAAATGCATAAATGAAGTGGATTACTACCAGCGCAGCAAGTACGACTGTAGCAGCGATTGCATACCAGTTCGATCCGAGCAGTGTACAGATCGTGTTGTATGCGTTCTCACTGAAAAGAGCCACAACGTTCATACATCCATGGAATGTGATAAAGAGAACCAGTGCAATGCCTGTGACAGACATAACCAGCTTTCTTCCAATTGATGAATTAAATAACCACATAAATAGATCTTTTAAATTGTTTGAGTATTGATGTATACGATTTTAGTTCTGCAAAGTTAGTATTTTTATACCAACGGACAAAAA
>CAVHYP010000064.1:5866-12545 GCA_963640465.1 Bacteroidaceae bacterium
AAAAAAAAAAAAAACGCACTTTTGTTGAATAGCTCATTTTGAACGCATCATTTGCATGAAATGCTCCTTCATATCTGCTTTTTGACCTTCGCTGAGTTCGGGAAAGTACTTTGCCAGAGTGGCAATGAATGCTTGCTCTGCCTTTGTTCTCATTTGTGCTTTGCCGGCTCTGATTCCTGCCGACAATTCATTTTTGGGCAGCAGTGCTCTGTTGAAATTTCCATCGCTCATAGTTCTGTCATTTTTTGTTCTGATATTCCTTGTCTTGCCTTTCTTTGTTTTGTCATTCTTGTGTGTAGACTCTTTGAACTCTGTTTGATATGCTCGTCAGGATTTCGTATGGAATGGTGTCGAGTGCATCGCTCAGAACGGTGACTGGCAGTTCGTCGCCGAATATGACAACGTGGTCACCCTCATTACATTCAATGCCTGTGACGTCAATCATGCATACATCCATGCAGATATTGCCCACATAAGGCGTTTTCTTTCCGTTGACCATGCAGTAGCAGTTTCCGTTGCCCAACTTTCTGTTGAGTCCGTCGGCATAACCTATAGGAATTGCAGCTATCCTGCTGTCGTGGTCTACGTGTCCTCTCTTGCTGTATCCGATGGAATCGCCTGCCGGGACATCCCTGATTTGCAGAATGGTGGTCTTCAGTGTTGCCACATTGTTGATGATTTGATTGTTGCGTGGGTTGATGCCATACAGTCCCAGTCCAAGCCTTACCATATCGAGATGGTATTTCGGGAAATGCTCAATGCCAGCTGAGTTGCATATATGGCGCAGAATCTTGTGACTGTATGCTGCCTGCATTTGCTTGCTTGCGTTGTCGAACAATTCGAACTGATGTTGTGAGAAACTGTCGAATCCATCGTCGTCGCTGCCTACGAAATGACTGAATACTGAACAAGGAACGAGGGCTGACTGTTTGCTGAGCCTGTTGATGAGTTTGTCCATGTCTTTCTCCGGATTGAATCCCAGTCTGTGCATTCCTGTGTCTAGCTTAATGTGGATTGGGAAGTTGGTTATACCTTCTTTCTCGGCTGCATAGATGAGTGCTTCAAGCAGTTTGAAACTGTACACTTCCGGTTCGAGCCGATAGTCGAACATCATTTTGAATGAGGTCATCTCCGGGTTCATTATGATGATGTTGGCTGTGATTCCAGCTTTTCTCAGGTCTGCACCTTCGTCGGCAACTGCCACTGCAAGATAGTCCACTCCTTGGTCCTGCAGTGTCTTGCTTGTTTCCAATGACCCTATGCCGTAGGCTGATGCTTTCACCATGCACACCATTTTTGTTTCGGGTGACATGAATGATCGGTAGTAGTGCACGTTTTCTATGAGTGCATTCAGGTTCACTTCGAGTATTGTCTGATGAACCTTGAGTGTGAGCAGGTCACTCAACCGGTCGAAATGGAACTTGCGTGCACCTTTTATCAGTATGAATTCATTACTGAGGTTGGCGAACACATCGCTGTTGATGAGTTCTTCTGTGGTCTTGAAGAAGGCGCAGTCCATCTTGAAGTATTGCGAACATGAGGAAATATCTTCGCCTACTCCGATGAATTTCTCTATGCCTCTCTTCTCTGCCATGTTTGCCACTTTGCTGTAGAGCAGTCGTGGTGCTTCTCCGCTCTGGAGAATATCGCTGAGGATGAGTGTGCGCTTTTGCTCCTCGGTGTCAGGGCGACGGTTCATGAAGTCGAGTGCAATGTCGAGTGAGTGGATGTCGGAATTGTAGGAGTCGTTGATGAGTGTACAACCGTTGATTCCGTCCTTTACTTCCAGTCGCATTGCCACTGGTTCAAGTTCATTCATCCTTTTGCATATATCGTCCAGATTCACTCTTTTTCCGAGGCTTGCGCATGTGGCAAGGCAGATGATGGAGTTTTCAATGGCTGCATTGTCGATGAACGGAATGGTGTAGTGTCCTTGCTGTCCGTTCAGGTTGAAGGATATGGTTGCCGATGTGCCGTGCTTCTCCACGTTCAGTATCATTGGCCAGTATTTTACCTTGTTCAGTATTTCCTGTCGTGCCACTTTGGTGATGAACGGGTCTTGCAGGTTAATGACAGCTGTTTCGCAGTTTCTCATCAGTTTCAGTTTCTCGTCGCACTTGCCTTCCTTCGTAAAGAAATTCTCTTGGTGTGCCTCTCCTATGTTGGTGATGACGCTTACGGTAGGGCGAATCATGCGGTTCAGATTTTCCATCTCGTTTGGGTTGGAAATCCCTGCCTCGATGATGGCAATGTCGTTGTGAGGATTCAGAAGCCACAGTGAGAGTGGTACTCCTACTTGTGAATTGTAGCTGCGTGGTGAGCGGCATACGTTCATGTCGGGTGAGAGTAACTGGTAGAGCCATTCCTTGACTGTTGTCTTTCCGTTGCTTCCCGTGATGGCAATCACTGGTATGTCGAACTGTTCACGGTGGTAGGCTGTAAGTCTTTGCAGTGCTTGGAGTGTGTCGTGAACAAGCAGGAAGTTGCTTTGTGGAAACTGGCCCAGGTCTGACGGAAGAGTGCTGACCACAAAGTTCCTCACTCCTCGTTTATATAGTTCTCCTATGTATTTGTGACCGTCGTTGCGGTTTGTACGGATTGCAAAGAAGAGCGTTTCTTTCGGGAAGCACAGTGAACGGCTATCGATAAGCAACCAGTTTATTAGTGCATCATCTGACCCTGTGCGGTCTGCGTTCATTATACGGGCGATGTCACTTATTACGTACTGCATATTTCAATTTATATAGTTTGTCTTTTGTTGTTGAAATCAATTGTTTGTATTCTTCGCTTTCAGGATTGAATGGCTTGTGGCTGAGTGTCTTGTTCAGACTTTCAAATTTGTTTCTGTATCTCTGTGTTTCCTTGTTGAAATAGGTATCGCCGAAGCGTTCCCATATGTAGTCGACTGCTTTGGCTGAGGGATGAATCATGTCGTCGGCATAAAACCGGTAGTCACGCAGTTCGTCCATCATGATTTCGTAAGTTGGAAAGTAGAAACAGTTGTCGGGATAGTTCCTGCACAGCTTGTCGACTGCCAGCAACAGCACTGCCTTGCTCAGTTGGTTTTCGTGCATTCCGTCGCGTTTGTGGCGTATGGGACTGACGGTGAAAACGATTTTTTTTCCTTGCAAAACTATCTTGTTGTCGATGAATTCTCCGTAGTCTGTTGCAATCTGCTCCACTGTGACCATCTCTCTTTGGAAGAGGCTCTCAGGTGCTTTCTTGCAGTTTGCCACGATGTGTCCGGTTTCCTTCAACCGATAGATCCACGATGTGCCGAATGTCAGAACATAGATGTCTGCATCGATTTCATCGTTGTTGATGTCGTTGCTTTTCTGAGTCCAGCGCAGGAATTCATCGTCTCTGTTGCAGAGGGCATTGAGTATTGAGAATGGGTTGTAGAGTGTTCCGAACGGATTGACCGTGCAGTCGAACCCGGCATCCACGAGCTTTGTACCAATATTGTCTACGAAGCACGACCCAAGCATCACGATTCTTTCGCGATGGCTTATGCCCAGTCCTTTGTTGGCGGTCTCTACTTTAGTGATGAATTCCATATTGTGAGTGTCAATGGGTGCAATTCTTTAGTTTGCGTTCTTTTTCTTGACGAGTACAACTGCCTCAACAACATTCAGAATATAGTCAGCCAGTTTCTCGCACTCTGAGATGATGTCCATGTAGTACACTCCTGTCTGGTAGTTGTATTGATGGTTGTTGATATCACTGATGTTGAGGTTCTTCAACTGATTGCGGTAGTTGTTGATTTCGTTCTCGAGGTTGAATGACTTATTGTAGTCGTAGTGTTGGTTTTCGTTGCGGCTGACAGCAGTAATCATCTGATTCAGCGAATCGTCCACCAGACTCATCATTGTATGGATGTGCTCGTATTGTTTTTCGGTGAAATCGTCTTGTGAATGTTTGCGTTTTCTGCTCAGTGTGCGGGCAATGTTGTAGCAGCTGTCTCCGATGCTTTCTATTTCCGTCACTTCACGCAACATCTGCTGTATGTCTGTCTTGCTTTCAATACTCAGTCTGCCTTCGCTCACTTTGTTGAGGTAGTCGCCTATCTCCAGTTCCATGTTGTCGCTGATCTGTTCGTACTTTTCTATGCGAGAGAACAGTTTTGTGAAGTCGTTGGTCTTTTTCTCATGCAGCAGGTCTTGTACGAATCCGAACATCTTGTGTGTCCTCTCTGAATAGAGCACTATCTCTTTCTTTGCTTCCAGTATAGAGAGTTCGGCAGTTGAAAGAACTCCGCTGCTGAGGTAAGTAAGGTGTATTTCATCGTCATCCGAGTTGTCTGTTTTTTTGATTATGTTGCTCACAAGTTTTTCAAGTGGACTGACGAACCAAATGAGAATCAATGTATTTGTCACGTTGAAGGCAGTGTGGAATGTGGCAAGCACTGCATCCAGTTTGCCTTTGTCCACGGCACTTCCCATGTCGCCAGGAGTGTAGTCTACATTCCACAGTGAACAGACTAATCCAACGAAATAGGGGAAGACGCACAACACCCAAATTACTCCGAAGAGGTTGAACACAAGGTGGGCCAGTGCCGCACATCTCGCTTGTTTTGAGGCTGAGAGTGCCACGATGTTGGATGTGATGGTAGTTCCCACGTTCTCACCCATCACTAGTGCTATACCAAGGTCTATCGGGAGTACACCGGAAGAACAGAGGGTCATGGTGATTGCCATGATTGCAGCAGAACTTTGCACTGCACATGTCAGCAAGCCGCCTATCAGCAAGAACAGAATGTAAGACCCGTATCCCCATCCGTTTATGGAGCTGAAGAAGTTGATGATGCCTTGATTTTGGTCGAGGTGCATGTCGTTGGCATTCTCCTTGAGGGTAATAAGTCCAAGAAGCATGAAGCAAAGTCCAATCAGGAACTCTCCAAGGTTCTTGTACTTGTTGGAGTAGATCAGTGCCATCGAAACGGCTATGAATGCATACACAATGTATTTTATGTCGAAGTTGCCGCCCAGAACCATAATCCATGCAGTGGCTGTTGTACCGATGTTGGCCCCCATTATCACTGAAATGGCTTGGGCGAGGGTGAGAAGACCGGCGCTTACGAAACTGACGGTCATGACCGTAGTTGCTGTTGACGATTGGATGGATGTTGTAATCAGCGCTCCTGTAAGCACACCAGTAAAACGGTTTGTCGTCATTGTTCCAAGAACTTTCCTAAGTTTGCTTCCAGCCATTTTCTGTAGACCTTCACTCATTGTTTTCATTCCGTACATAAGAAGTGCAACGGAACCGATTAGAATGATAAACGGGAGATAATTTTGCATTGTTTTTATTTGTTTTTTTGTTAATATCCTTGTTCGATTAAGTTTTTGTTTCTACCTTTGGGCACTTAATCAGTTGCAAAAATAATAAAACTTGGAAGATATATGAAACAAGACGAGATAATTTTACAGGTTAAGAGCAAAAAAACTCATGAAGTCGAGTTTATTCAGTTGAAAAGCATCAATGATTTGAACTCTGCCATACGCAATGGACTGACCAAAGATGTCATCAATATGAGCGAGATTATGATGGACCACAGGATAAACAAAATCGCAAGTTCCATTGCTGCTTCGCCAAAAGCAAAGATTGTGCTTATTGCCGGTCCCTCGTCCAGCGGAAAGACCACTTTCAGCAAGCGGCTTACCCTCCATTTGATGGCAAACCGGCTGAAGCCTTATCCCATTTCCCTCGACGATTATTTTGTCGACAGGGCAAGGACACCGCGTGATGCATCGGGCGACTACGACTATGAATCCATTTATGCCCTGGACCTCGAGTTGCTTCAGAACCACATCGGCACACTGCTGAGAGGAGGTGAGATTGAGCTGCCCCACTACGATTTCCAGAGTGGAACGAGCCAAAAGAGCGGATGCCGCCTGCATTTGGACGACGACATGATTCTTCTCTTTGAGGGAATCCACGGACTCAATCCCGAGCTCACGTCCCAGATAAGCGATGACAACAAGTTCAAGATCTATGCCTCAGTACTTGCCCCTATTCTCGTCGACGATGACCATCAGATAAGCAGGACCGACAGCAGACTCATACGCCGCATTTTGCGCGACTACCGCTATCGTGGAGCATCGCCCCAGGACACCATCGCCCGTTGGCCAAGTGTGCGTGCAGGCGAAGACAAGTGGGTTTTTCCGTTCCAGCAATATGCTGACGTGGAATTCAACAGTGCTACCTTCTATGAGATGGCAGTATTGCGCAACATGGTGTTGCCGGTTCTTGCAGAAATCAATTCCGACCAGCCCGAGTCTGCAGTGTCCGACCGCTTACGTCGTCTCCTGCTTCGATTCCTTCCGATTGACGACATCTCTCTCACTCCGCCGGTCTCTTTGCTGCGCGAATTCATGGGAGGCAGTTCGTTCAGATATTGATGCGGCGCACTTTATCTGTTTTGCACTGTTCTTTGTGTTGCAGAGATAAACTTTATTGCAGAGAGAGAAAAAAGGAGTATCGCACAAATCCTGCCCGATTCGTCCGGATGTCAACAGGAAAAAAGGATGGCTAATCCGGAATTTGGAGTGATGTCACAAACTCCTTGAAAATCTGTAGCTTGAAAAATTATAGGAATTTATAGCATCTTTATTTACTGGTCGAAGCGTGAATTCAACAAGCAAGTGCAAAATTACAAAATCTTTTCGTAAAAGCACTC
>CAVHYP010000065.1:0-12050 GCA_963640465.1 Bacteroidaceae bacterium
TTGTAGAACATTGCCTCCATAGGTGCCCACACATACGAACTGCGTATCGGGAACTTGGCTATCGAGATGCTTTTGGTCACGTTATAGTCGATGCTGGAACCGTTGAGCGAATAGGTGACCTTGCATGCCACGAGCAGAAACATCACGAAGGCTGTGCATGTGAGCAGAGCCGATTGTTGTCTATTTTTCCAATCCATAATCTTTTATTCGCCTGTAAAGTGTACGTTCGCTTATGCCCAGTTCGCGCGCGGTCTTGCTGCGGTTGTAGTGGTTGCGATGCAAGGCTTCGCGAATCTGCATTTCCTCTATTTCTTTCATTGATCGTGGTGCAGCCTCAACATATTCCACTGCATCAGGTATCACTTCGGGTTCACGGACCTGAGGTGTTACCTGCTGCTCAATGCGCGGTGACACTGAGTAGTCGGCACGCGGAGACACTGAGAATTCTGTATTCTGGTAAATCGGTTGCGACTGTTGCTGTACGCTTTGGTTATTGATCATTTCCTTCAGTTCCTTCACATCTTTGCCAAGGCTTGCCAATGCATGGAGCAGCATGTCGCGCTCGCTCTCATACGAATGGAGCCCTCCCTGTTGGGATGAATTGGCAAGGACAAGTCCGTTGCCTGTGTCGGAATCATCAGTGATGCCGAACTGCACCAGAGCTTCGGCAGTGATTGTGCGGTCTTGGCTGATGATGCACATCTGTTCTGCTATGTTCTTCAACTGACGGATGTTTCCAGGCCATTTGTAGCGCATGAGTAGTTGGCGTGCTCCGTCGGTCAAGGTGATTGGGTCGAGCATATATTTCTCGCTGAAGCTTGACACGAAACGGCGGAACAGAAGTTCGATGTCGCGTCCTCTTTCCCGAAGCGGTGGCATCTTGATTGGGATTGTGGCAAGGCGGTAGTAGAGATCCTCACGGAATTTGCCTTCACTTATCGCCTTGCGTATGTTTACATTGGTGGCTGCGATGATGCGTACGTCGGTCTTGCGCACTTCGGACGAACCTACACGGATGAATTCGCCAGTCTCGAGCACACGAAGGAGTCGTGCCTGAGTGCTCATCGGCAATTCGCCCACCTCATCGAGGAACAGCGTTCCTTTGTCTGCCACTCCAAAATAACCGTCTCTCTCTCCTATCGCACCAGTAAACGCACCTTTCTCATGACCGAACAGTTCGCTGTCGATTGTACCCTCCGGTATTGAACCGCAGTTGATGGCAAAATACTTCTGGTGTTTACGGACCGACTTGTCGTGTATGATTCGTGGAATGACTTCCTTACCGACACCAGACTCTCCCTGTATCAGTACACTCAAGTCAGTCGGTGCCACTTGAATGGCAATATCCAAAGCACGGTTCAGCTCGGGCGAGTTGCCCACTATGCCATACCGTTGCTTTATCTGTTGCAAGTTCGTTTCATTCATTATTCTGATTCCAGTATATTTATATCTGACAAAGTTACTCAATTAATCTGACTGCAGAGGATAGAATTGCGAATAAACGCATCTGTCGTGCTGCAATTACATTCTTTTAACCCGATTTGCCAAAGGTTGGCTAAACAAAAGTCCAGCTAAAGCCTCGTGAAGTCATTGTCCGTAGCAAGCCTTGAATCCGGTGACTGAGCATCTTAATATATAAGGATTGGATTTTCTCAACCCAACGACCGAACTTTCTCGCCCCTACGACAAAACTTCCTCGCCCCTACGACAGAACCCCCTCAACACTACGCACGCATTCCCTTATATATAAGGATTGAACCTCTGTTCGTATTCGATGGTTGTCGACGGTCCATGACCCGGGAAAACATGGGTTGTTGGCGGAAGTGTAAGCAACCCGTTCCTGATTGAGCGAATCAGTTGGTTGCTGTTTCCTCCGGGCAAGTCTGTGCGTCCGATGGAAGACTGGAACAGTGTGTCGCCCACGAACACTGCATTTTCCTTTCTGCAGAAATAGCTCAATCCACCTGGTGTGTGCCCAGGTGTCTGAATGATGGCGAGTTCGTGTCCGCCAAATGTGAGGTAGCGCTTGCTGGAGATGTCGTTCATCTTCGGGGCTGGCAACAGTCCGGCGCTGCTCATTCCGAACGCTTCCACATAAAGGTCGCGCTGGTTGTATTGTTCGAAATCCGATATACTTCCCTCCACTTCCAGTCCGAAGTCGCGATAGACATAACCGCAACCCATGACATGGTCGAAATGAAGGTGGGTGCAGAGCATGTGGACAAGCTTCAGCTTTTTTTCATTGATGTAATTTTTTATCTCCTCCCATTCGCTCTCTTTGGTACAACTGCAATCAATGATACAAGCTTCCCTTGTATCATCGCTGACCACATAGTTGTTGGTCATTATCGGGCTTACTTGAAAAGATTTAATTTCTATCATTTGATTGACGCTCTATTTGTGGTTGTTCAATTCTTTACGCATACATGCACTGCTTTCTTCGTCTGGAAATATTCTTCTTCAAAGAACTGCGAGAGTTCCCACGTTGTACATATCTTGCTCATCGGGGCAATCTCTCCGTCGAGTTCGCCGCCTTTCAGTGCGATGATTCCATTGGGCAATGAGTTATGCTGGGTCTTGCCCACGTTTTTACGGATGCACTTCATGAGGTTGCTCAGCGTCATCACTGCTCGCGTGACCACGAAATCGTACTTGTCTTTCATCTCCTCGCCTCTGGCATGGCTTGACCTCACGTTGGTCAGTCCGATGGCATCAGCCACGGCTTGAGCCACTTTCACTTTCTTGCCGATGGAGTCTACCAGATGGAACTCTACCTCGGGGAACATGATGGCAAGGGGAATGCCGGGGAAACCGCCTCCGCAGCCAAGATCCATCACGCTGGTGTCCGGACGGAAATGTATGATTTTCGCTATTGCCAGTGAATGGAGGACATGGTGCTCGTAGAGGTTGTCGATGTCCTTGCGCGAAATCACATTGATCTTCGAGTTCCAGTCGGTGTAGAGTTCATCCAATTGCATGAACTGTTGCTTCTGCACTTCGGTGAGGTCGGGGAAATACTTGAATATGATGTCACACTTCATGGGCTACTGTCTTGAAAGTATTAATGAAGTTATCTTGCCCTCATGATTGATTTTTGCATTGCACATGAAGGTCAAGTCGTCGGTATGTCCGTTTTGCTTGATGAACTCGTCGAGCAGGAATATCACGGTGTATTCCGGCTTGTGGTTTTTTACTTCCTTCGACACCACTGTATTCTGGATGCTGAACGACACCTTGCGGTTATTGTCGGAATGAATGCTCTGCATATATTCCACCACATCTGCTGGTGTTGCAGCTGTCTTTCCTATGTAGGTCGAAACAAGATCTGCCACTGTCGACTTCAGTTTCTCAGTGTCTTCCGTTGCCAGTGCCACGAAGTGTTCGTTGATTACTTCTGCGGCATTCACCGATTCGGTGTCGGTCACCTCACCGCTGTCGATTGCTTTCATCCGTTTCCTTGCTTCCTTCGAGAAGAGTCCGTCGGAGTAACTGCTCAGATAGTTTTCGTAGGAATCATAGGTATCTTCCACTCGTGCTTCCACAAAGGATAGTGAATCGAGCAAACGGTCTGCCTCGTGGCGGAAGAAACTGTTGCTGTGCTGACGGACGAAGTCTTCCACTGCTTCTATTGAGTCGGAGTAGCGCACGCCAATCCAGTCGGTACGTTCCTTCTCAATCCGTTCCTTCATGCTGCGCACTTCGTTGGCATGGCGTCCGTGAGGGAAGAACCACTGATAGTCGCTGATTGCCTTTTCCAGCGAATCGAGTTGCATCTCTCCTTCAAACGAGCGAATCTTCAGCCACAGACTGTTCTCGGCTTCATTCTTTTCCTCAGTGGTCGACTCATGCCAGCAAAGGTAGGTCACAACGCCTGCCACTGCCAGTATCAACACCACCAGTATTATCCACAATACAACGTTTCGTTTCTCTTTTGCCATTATCTCAAAATATATCTAATGTCGTTTCTTCTGTAAGCTCCAAAGCTCTTGTTCTGTATAACTTAAGCTCAATCTTGCAAGCTCTAAAGCTTTTGTTCGGCAGAACTTGAAGCTTCGTTTTGTAGAGTTGAAGCTCTTGTTTAATATGCTTTGTAGCTCTTGTTCAGTATGTCTTGAAGCTATGCTTAGTAGAGTTTGAGGCTCTGCTTAGTAGGGCTTGAAATTCTTGTTGCCCTTATCTGTAATCGCCATACATTCCATCTCGATAAGCCATGCCGGTCGGCAAACTGGTGCGTAGGTGATGACGTAAGGCGTGTCGGGAAATTTCTCTTTGAACATCTTGTCTACTACCTTGTAGTCGGCTATGTCGCGGAGATAGACCACTATCTGAGTCACATCGTCGAATGTTGCTTCTCCTTCGGCAAGCAGAGCTTCCACGTTTTTCCACATTCTTTGCGTCTGCTTTCTTATGTCGCCCAGATGCACCACTTCGCCCTTGTTGTTGATTGAGGCTGTGCCCGAGATGTAGAGGTGCGACCTGTCGCCGAATGTCACTTTCACTCCCCTTTCGAATGTCACCCCATATTCGTAGGTCGGATTGAGGTGGGTTCGTGCGTAGAGGTAGGTCTGCTGTCCGGGCTGGATGTCTTTCATTGCGACTGCTCCGAGCTGTATTATAGCCTTCGGATTGGACGGCAGTCCCTGAATGCCTGTAGAGGCAAGGTAATGGGTGTGGTTGGAGAGTTGCTGACCTTCGAAGTTCTCGCGTCTTGCCACAACCAGTCCTTTGTATTGAGTATCTACGTCGCGTACGAAGAACCATGTGCGTATGCAGTTGTCTGCCAGTGTCATTCCTTCTTTCTGCAGCATTGCTTCATAGCGTTCGAGTAGGGTGCGTGTCTGATGATAGCTGTCGCCCTCGGGTTCCATCAAGTTCATTGTCCACAGTGTCGTGTAGTTGCTCTTGCCTTTCTGCAGATAGAGCCACAACGCAATCTTACTGCCGTTGAGTGGCGGCTGCTGGATGATGGATATGTTGTCGCCCTTGCAGTCCATCTGTGGGGCCTGGTTGATTGCATCGCTCACGAAGTAGCGCTTCATCACAACTGAGGCTCCATTGAGGAAATGTACGAAATTGTCCACCTCCGTGCAGATTCTTTTATACTGTTCTACGAAAGGCTCGTCAACACGTTCTTCCACCTGGAAGATGGCATGTATCTCTGCCACTCCGCCGTCCGGTGCGAACGTGCAGACCTGGACTTTCACTCCCGTCTCCGATTTATGATACTCGTTCTTATACATTTCAGATGCCAAAGGTACAAAATTATTTTGAAACTTTATTTGTTTTTCTCGAAAAATTTGATGTTATGGGCGATTTACGCACTTCTCATCCGTGTCTTTCGACATAATGGCACTCTTCAATCCGCAGTCGCACGCACAGCCGTCGCACTTCGTTCCGCAGCCTTTTCCCTTAGGATTGATGCGGCGGTAGAATTTCACTGCCACATGGGCGGCAGCTGCTGCGATCACTATGCCTACAACCAGCGTCTGCATACGTCAGATGAACAAGAGTCCTACTTGGTAAACCAATGCCGAGACTACCCACGCAAGGCAAGTGGTGTAGGCGGCAGCAAACGCAGCCCATCTCCATGATCCTGTCTCTCCCTTTATCGCTGCAATTGTAGCGAGGCAGGGGAAGTAAAGCAGCACGAAGAGCAGGAAACTGTAGGCCACGAGTCTTGCCCTTGGCTCAGCCTGTTCGTAGCTGATGCCGTTCATTGCTGCCACATCTGCAGTGAACTGCTCGTGCAGTTTCTCATATTTGCCTCCGTCATCGTTGTAGGAATCGTCGTCACCGAAGCTCTCGTCGTTGGAATAGAGCACGCCCATGGTTGATGCCACGATTTCCTTTGCGCCCACTCCTGCCACGATGCCCACATCGAGCTTCCAGTTGAAGCCCTGCGGTGTGAACACCGGTTCGATGGCTTTGCCTATGCGTCCGATGCAACTCTGTTCCTGCTGTTGTTGCTGACTGAGTGAATCGTTGTGGGGAAAATAGCCGAGCGCCCACACAATCAGTGTGGCTGCAAGAATTATTCCTCCCATCTTCTTCAGATATTGCTTGCCTTTTTCCCAGGTGTGGCGCGAAAGTGCCTTGCCTGTCGGGAAACGGTATGGAGGCAGTTCCATGACAAACGGCGTGTCTTCGCCCTTGACAATGAACTTGGTGAATATCTTGCTCATTATCACTGCCATCATGATTCCAATGAAGTAAACCGAGAGCATGACAAGCCACTGCTGATTTCGGCTGAAGAAACTGCCGATTATCATTATATATATAGGAATGCGCGCTTCGCAACTCATCAGCGGCAGTATGAGCATTGTCACAATCCTCGACCGCCGGCTCTCGATGGTGCGTGTTGCCATCACCGCAGGCACGTTGCACCCGAAGCCCATGATGAGCGGAATGAACGATTTGCCGTGAAGTCCCATGTTGTGCATCAGCTTGTCCATGATGAATGCGGCTCTCGACATGTAGCCGGAGTCTTCCATGAAGGAGATGAAGAAATAGAGAATGAGAATTTGGGGCAGGAATACTGCCACACTGCCCACTCCGCCTATTATTCCGTCGACAATCATGTCTTTCACCGCTCCGTCGGGCATGTAGGTGCCAATCAGTTCGCCGACCCATCCGAACAGGCTTTCAATCCAGTCCATCGGATAGGATCCAAGGGTAAATGTCACGTAGAACATCAGTCCGAGGATGAGGAGGAATATGGGGAAACCGATGAATTTGTTGGTGAGAATCTTGTCGAGCAGATGTGTCGTGCGATATGTGTTCTCATTGTCGCCAGTCTGATAACAAGCCTCCTCCAGTGCTCCGTGGATGAATCCGTACTTGGCATCCATGATGGCAGTCTCGGAGTCTTCATTGGTTTCTTCCATCACTCGCCGTGCTGCCTCGTCGCGGTGCTGGAATATCTCGTCGGCATCCGGCATCTTTCTCACGTACTCCTCCACCCTACTGTCTTTCTCCAATAGTTTGATTGCGAGGTATCGTGTGGAAAACCGTTCGCGCAGGTCGGGCTCATTCTTCAGGTGTTCCTGAATGTCGAGGATTCCGTTCTCAATCTCATGTCCGTGGTTGATGTGGATGTGGCGGAAGTGCGGATCTTTGCCTTCTTCGCTTTCATACACTTCTATCACCTTGTGGAATAGTTCCTTCACTCCCTTGCCGCTGGTGAACACGGTTGGCTCCATCGGCACTCCGAATAGCTCGGACAGTTTGTTGTAGTCCACATTGTCACCGCGCTTTTCAGTCTCGTCGAACATGTTGAGTGCCACAACCATACGCACGTGCATGTCGATGAGTTGGGTCGTGAGATAGAGGTTGCGCTCAAGGTTTGACGTGTCAATCACGTTGACCACAATGTCGGGAGTCTTGTAGATAAGTTGGTTTCTCACATAGATTTCTTCGGGCGAATAGACTGACAGCGAGTAGGTTCCGGGCAGGTCAACCAGATTGAACGTGTAGCCTTCGAACTCGGCATAGCCTTCCTTGGCATCGACTGTCACTCCCGAGTAATTGCCAACGCGTTCGTGAGCTCCCGAAGCAAAATTGAAGAGTGAGGTCTTTCCGCAGTTCGGATTGCCAACAAGTGCTACGTTGATGATTTTGCTCTTCTTCATTGCCACTTCCTCAATCTGTTTGTCGGTGAGCGTCCGGTCGTCGGTGCAGTCGGGGTCGACAATGCTTCCGAGCGCAGGTTCGCCTGTCGGGCGGACGGTTCCGAGTTCAAGCTTACGCGCTTCTTCCTCGGTCACCACCTCAATCATCCCTGCTTCGCTGTGTCGCAAGCTGACCTCGTAGCCCATTATTTTGTATTTGACAGGGTCGCGGAACGGAGCATTGAGCAGAGCCTCTACTTTCTGACCCTTGATGAAGCCCATCTCCACCACTCGTTTTCTGAATCCGCCGTGACCATGCACTTTTATGATCACGCCCGATTCGCCTGTCTTTAGTTCTGAAAGTCTCATAATACGATTTATCCTGAAATCAAGTGCAAAGTTACGCATAAATTTGCAATCTGCCATTACCTTATACTGAGTAAATTGGATGAGCGGTCGTATAAATCGATACGTCTGGTCGTCCTCATCGTTTTCATTTCGAACCTTTATCCGCAGGTGATATCAAGTCTTATCGCCCAATCAGAGCAATTTGCCCCATTTAAAGCTCAGAATTCAATTATTTTTCAATTATTATCCGTTGAATGTTGCTTGTAAATGAATTTTTTTATAACTTTGCATTTATACATCCTCCGGTGGAGGAAGGCAGGAGAAGAAACTGAGGGGACGAATCAAATAAAGGAAACTTACATGAAGAAAAGCGGAGCTATACTGACATTGATTTTGCTGTTGTTTG
The DNA here is from genome assembly GCA_963640465.1 of Bacteroidaceae bacterium. Classification (GTDB taxonomy): domain Bacteria; phylum Bacteroidota; class Bacteroidia; order Bacteroidales; family Bacteroidaceae; genus Colivivens. Next base: position 8,362 of record CAVHYP010000065.1, read on the forward strand.
GTCTCACGGGATTGAAGGCAGAGAATGTGTCGTTTGTGTGTGCCACACTCGTAACCGTAGACCCCGACGAAGCTCATGTGCAGTCCGCCTACGGCCATGCCTTTCTCCGGATGCAGTGCCCAAGCGAGAAACTCGACTACTGCTTCAGCCTCGAGACACAAGGATGGACTCAGCCGCTCAACATACTGACTGGCAACTATCAGGTGAGGCTGATTGCCAAGCCGACAGCTGAATACATCAGCCAGTTCGACAACGACAGTTGCCACCGGCAGCTCCACCACTACCCTCTCAACCTCACTACCGACGAGCTCAAGCACCTGTGGAAAGACCTCGATGACACGATGATGGAGCAGACCCTGCCCTATCACGACTTCGTGAAGAACGGTTGCAGCCAGGGAATCATGAACATCGTGATGCGCAACATCAATGGCATGGTTGTGTTTGACGAGGCGAAGATTGAGCTCTATGGCACCACAACGCTGGGCCTGGCACTGAAGAACCTGCAGCACCCGAGTTATGTGGAGACTGTCCTGCCACTGCTATCCAATCACAATACCGTGTTCGGACGGCTCGAACCAAGCCAAAGGCTCTTCATCCCCACATGCCTTCCGCAGATCCTTGCCAGCGCAACTATCAAGGACGCCAACGGAGAAAACCGACCGCTGATAAAGCCCGGAACAAGAGTGGAAAGCATTGCCACACGCAGCAGTTTTCCCTGGACCTACACTTTGCAAGTGGTGCTGGCAGTCGCGCTCTACACCTTATATATAATAATGGTGCGAAAACGGAAAATTCCACACAAGGTGGCAAAGCCACTTGGCATCATCCTCGTCACCGCCTACACGTTACTCTTTCTGCTGATGGTTTGGGTCACGGCAACCACCCGGGTGAGTGTCTTCAGCGGATGGACTTGGAGCTACATTTGGATCAATCCAATTTGGGTGTTCGTAGCATGGAAATTCATTAGCCCCGGCAAGGGCAAAATATTTCTCTGACTAGGAAAAACTATTTTTCTGACCAGGAAAAAAGTTTTCTCTGACTAGGAAACAAAAAAGCCCTTATTTGAAGGCAGGAAAACGGAGGCAAGAAAACGAGGGAATCAAGATAATCAAATAAAGGATTCGAAGACGAAAAATAAGGAGACGCAAGACAAGAAACAAAGAGACGAAAACAAGGAAACGAGGGATCGGAGTCCGAACAAGAAAACAAGAAATTAGAAACAACGAAATTAGTAAATACATTCAACTAAAAACATTTTATTAACCAACAAAAAACAAAGCAGTATGAAGAAAAATCTACTTTACGCAAAGGCTGCGCTGTTTGCTGTCGGAGGCTTGATGAGCCTGCAGGCATACGGCTACAACCCAGTTACATTCTACGGCTCAGCCGACGCATCGGTAACTCCTACCGGAGCAGGCAAAGTGTACATCGCTTCTGAGGACGCAGAAGACGGCGTGGCAGACGACAAGTTTGCTGAGACATCAACAATGCCCTCATCAGCATTCACCGGCTTCTCATATGACGAAGCAAGCCAGGCAACATATGCCAATGTCTATCCTTACCTCTATTCACAGCCAGCCGAAGGCTACGGACTGGTGGGATGGAAACTGAAAGGATCGGATGAATATCTTGGTCACGACAATCCTACTGTAGGTTATTTCACCACCACAAGCAAGGATGCCGAAAACCCAACCAACGCATCATTCGTTGCCGTATTCGGCAAGGACTACACATCATCAATCGCCAATGCCGACCTCTCTTCAACCGACAACACAGACAACTGGAACCTAGTCAACACCAAGGGCATTGACAAAGCAGGCATCGTGAAGGTTGGTTCAGGCAAGTCCGGCGTTGAAATGAGCCAGGTAGTCAAGAACCTCCCAGTCGGCAAATACCGTCTGACAGCCCAGGCTACTTACCGTTACGGATCAACCGAGCTGGATGAGTACAATGCATTGCAGGACTCATCAATCAACACAAAGCTTGCGTCACTCAATGTAGTAACAGCAGACAGTACTTATTCCACTCCAGTCCAGAACCGCTTCGATGCCTACGCAACAGATTCAATCGAAGGTTCAGTGAGGGTAGCAGATGACTTCTTCGTTGCCAACTCTTCAGCAGCAGTCAAGGCAAGATTCGACCAGGGTTACTACAAGAACGAAGTTGAGTTCGAAGTAACTGCCGCCGGCGACGTTACCATCTCAATCACAAAGGCAGAGGAAGCCAACGACTACTTGGTAATCGGTGCATGGAGCCTGCTTCAGATGAGAAGCGGTCTGCCCGACGGAACAGTAGTTTACACAGAAGAGGCAGAGCTTGGCAACTGGACAAAGACTGACTACGAGGGTGTAGCTGCAAACGGAGACTTCCACCTCAATACATGGTCAGGCGAAGGTAAGTACGACGGAACAGGCATGACCACTCCGTTCCTTGAGTTCTGGGTTAGCAGGACTTCCGGTTCACTGAACAAGGCAACAATCAAGCACTCAACCATCACAGGCCTCGTTCCAGGTCTCTATACAGCAAGTCTGCGTGTACGTGCCTACAACGAAGCAAACCAGAACAAGCCTGAAGGAGCTTGCCTCACAGTCAATGGAGTAAGCATGGAACTCAGCGACAACATTCCGTTCACCTACAACAACATGGCAGGAAACTACAATAAATTCCAGCTCCTCTTCGAAGTTGGTGACGACGGAAATGCAGACGTTGCATTCGACCTCTACGATCCAAACTTCAACTGGGTTGCTATCAAGGACCTCAGCATCACAAGCGTAAGCGAATATCCAGAGGTAGCAGCAATAAACCTCGACGGTATGCATCTGAATGCAGACACAAAGGCAAACTACGAGAACATCATTGCCAAATACCAGGCAGTGCCTTCTGTACAAGCCTATGCAGCCTACCTGAATGCAGAATACAAAGTAAAGAACTCAATCAACAGTTATGCAGAACTGAAGTCAGAACTCGCTTATGTCGACTCACTGAAGAAGCATACAGACCTCACTGCAGACTCTGTTGCTGCTGTCTACAAGGACAAGTTCGAAGCAGGAACACTTGTTGACGAAGAAATCCCTGCAATCGTCGATGAAATCCACGCAGCATGCAAGGTTTCAGCTCTTAGCCAAACAGAAGCAGGTTCCGACATGTCAATCGCATTCGAAGACGTTGCAACATCCCTCACCGGATGGTCACACGACTTCACTGCCGACGGAACAACAGGCTCATTCGAAGTCAACACATGGTCAACTGAAGGTCTGTCAGACGGTTCTGAAGTCCTCGTTCCATTCGTTCAGAGCTGGGTTGGAAAGGGAAGCTTCCTCTCACCTGCTAAAATCTATTACACACTCACTGGCATGCAGCCAGGTACTTACACCATCAGCCTCCTTGCACGCGCTTACAACGAAGGTTCTACCGACACACCAGCAGGTGCTGTAGTATTTGCAGGCGAGAACGAAGGTGACAGCATCCAGGCAGGTACAGCATTCACATACAACGGCATGGCTGGAGTTTATGGCAAGTACGTAATCAAGGGTGAAGTAGGCGAAGACGGAACACTCAATGTTGGTTTCAACCTCGCTGAGCCAAACTTCAACTGGTTTGCAGTCAAGAGTCTCAACGTAGTCTACGATGGTGTTGTTGCAAAGACTGACACAATCGAATACCCATTCGAGTCTTACACTGGAAACTCC
>CAVHYP010000066.1:0-11477 GCA_963640465.1 Bacteroidaceae bacterium
ATTATATAATATAATAAGGAGTAAGTAAGAAGTATTGCATTGCTTGTTTTTGCTTTGGAACGCTGGAACGCTTTGGGCTATGGAGAGGGAAATAATGGTTCTCCTTATTAAGCTTCGGATGAATGTTGTTGTGAGGTCAGCGTCATGGTAATGCTAAACTTTTCAGATTTCACGGAAATACACCTACTGGCGTTTGTTCAATATCTCCTTGCATCATATCAAAACTTTCACTTATTTCTACCAATGAACTCGCAAATTGCCTCGAGCATGACAGTTATGACAGTATGACAATTAAAAAATAAGGTACCCATACTTAAGCGTCTCATCTGCTTATACCGGTTATATGATTAATAATTAGATGGTTATATCAAAAGATGGAGAAATGTTCAAATGCAGGGGTACCTTAAAAATAACTGTCACAACTGTCACCGTCACGCAAAATAGCTTAACAACATTCCTAATACACTGATTTATAATGCCGTACATATGTTAATAGATTAAAACATTATAACAGTCAAGTGTGATAAACAGCGATTTTCTGACAGTTTACTCCATGAAAATGCCCTGTTTTCGTGGGTTTGTGCACGAGCCTTATAGGTTTTCACCCTAGTTCTCGTCATTTTAACACTCTCAATCTTCATACGTTTCTCGTGTTTTTTGATTGGAAACTGCGTGAATTGAGGGGTAAATAGCGGGAAAACTATGGCGATTGAAGCGAAACTGTGATTGAATCCGAGGATATTGGATGCTGATAGAACTGAAAATCGGGAAATGTTAAATCAACTCTCTTTCCAGCTCTCTTTCATAGGGATGAAGCATAAAACGAACGAAGGCTTGTGAGCTGCAGACAAGGCGAGCGAAGCTCGGATGTCATCGTCTACGCTCTCGGAGAGAGATGAATCCTATTCCGGCTCGCATTTCAACCTACCCATCCGGATGTATTCACTTCGTGCAAAATGACGGGTAAATGATGGTTGAACTGTGATATCCGCACTCCGGCTTCACCTGAATTTCGTCTCAATCGACATCGAGAGACAAACGAATGATGAAATGTTAAATTCTGGGGATTTTTGTTCTTTACAGCAAGGGAAACAAGACCCACAAAACAGCCCGTTTTACTTTCCTGGTCAGAGAAATTTATTTTCCTAGTCAGAGAAAAAATTTTTTCCAGTCAGAGAAAAAAACTTGATAAAAGGGTACGATATGAGGGGAAGAAAGGCTGTATCGAAAAAATCATCAAAATGTCGGATTAGACTGACTGATTTCAATTGCTATAATCTTCTTTCTTCTATGATAAGAAACACCTCGTCTTTGAGGTCATCAGGCAGTTCTATCGCACGCAGTTGCAGACTTCTTACCCACCCCGCTACTTCGTCTTCTTTCATTGTGTAGAGAATATCACGGAATTCATTCACTGCCTCATCTGAATATGCATCGGATGCAGTTCCCTGGTAGCGGTCCAGCTCTTCATCGTCGTAATATTCAATTTCTTTGCTTATGGCAGCCAACAGACTTTCTTTCTCGCATACTTCGTGTTGCCCACAACATTCCATATCGGAAGCCTGTTTGATTGAAGTCAGTTCCTTGATCTCTCCTTTTGCCAGTTTCTTCTGCAATGACTTGTTGCGGAAATAGCCCAAGATGAAAGCTACTACGCCGAGCAGAAGAAGTCCTATAATCAGATATTGCATAAAACGAATCCTGCCTTTTCCAGGTCTTGCCAGTAGGACGGATACGACTTGCTGACTACTCCCGGGTCTTCTATTATTATCTCTTTCAGTTTCAGTGCACAAGGTGCAAATGCCATTGCCATCCGATGGTCTTTATATGTTTTGATTGACTGAATGGCTGATGTCGGAGCGTATGTGCCGTCCCATGTCATGGAATCTGCGTCGGCATTGATTGTATAGCCAAGCTTGGCAAGTTCGCATTGCAAGGCTGATATGCGGTCGGTCTCTTTTATGCGCAGGGTCTTCAGACCGGTGAAATGGAATCTGATGTTTTCCATGCAGCAAGTTACCACGATGGTTTGCACAAGGTCCGGACATTCACCGAAATCGTACTCAAACACGTTTCCACCGCCTTGCACTGCAGCTATCTGCCGATAGATGCTGTCACACACCTTGTCTCCCTGAAGACTTTGCATTGACAGACCTTTGAGGCCGAAGGCTGAATGACAGCCCGCAATCGATGCAATTTCATACCAATAGGATGAAGCTGTCCAGTCTGTCTCAATGGAAATGGATTTGTCTGAAGGAAGAAAGTTGTATCCATGTGACACAACGATGGTGTTTTGGTCTTTCCATTCTACGGTGGCGCCGAACTGCTTCATCAGACCAACCGTTATATCTATATACGGACGCGATACAACCTGTCCCTTGAGTTTCAGTACCAGACCGTCAGCGAGTGTTGGAGCAATCATCAACAGGGCAGAGATGAATTGTGAACTGACACTGCCGTCCAGTTCGATTGTTCCGCCCCGCATCGATGGATTACCGGTAATCTTCAGCGGCGGAAATCCGTCTTTGTCCGCATATTCTATCTCAGCGCCTAATGTACGCAATGCATCAACCAGTATGCCGATAGGGCGTTCTCTGAGCCGTTCTGTGCCTGTGATAATCCTTGTGCCAGGGGTGACAGAAAGATATGCAGTAGCAAAACGCATGGCAGTACCAGCAGCACCAACATCTGCAATTGTTTCATTAGACTGAAGCAACTGGGCAAGGACACGGATGTCATCACACAGATCTGTCAGAGGTCTTCCAAGTGTTTTGTCTGGGGAGATTCCATTGAGTGCCGACATGATGAGCATACGGTTGGCTATGCTCTTTGACGGAGGGAGTTCAACCGTACATTTCCTCAGTGTGTCTGGTGCAGTTACTTTCAGTCTCATAAAACAAATTTGGTTTGGAATCGTTTACCGTATGATTGTCTGTTCGCGGTCAGGACCAACTGAAATGATGGCAATTGGTGTTTCCAGTTGCTTTTCCAGGAATGCGATGTAGTCCTTGAATGCCTGTGGCAATTCCTCCTCTGAAGAGCATTTGGAAAGGTCTTGCTTCCATCCCGGCATCTCCACATAGATTGGCTGTATTCCTTCGTTTATGTTGTATGGGAAATAATCCACGAACTGTCCGTTCTGATTGTATGCCACACAGGCCTTGACTGTCTCGAATCCATCAAGCACATCACTCTTCATCATGATTAGTTTGGTCACACCATTTATCATGATTGAATATTTGAGGGCAACAAGGTCTATCCATCCACAGCGGCGTTCACGTCCTGTGACTGCGCCATACTCATGACCGATGGCACGGATTTTGTCGCCTGTCTCGTCAAACAGTTCTGTCGGGAATGGACCTGCACCTACTCGTGTGCAATAGGCTTTCATGATTCCGTAGACTTCACCAATCTTGTTCGGACCTAATCCCAGTCCGGTGCAAGCGCCTGCGCAAATGGTGTTGCTGGAAGTGACGAATGGATATGAACCGAAATCCACATCGAGCATTGTACCCTGAGCTCCTTCGCAAAGGATTGACTTTCCTTCCTTGAGGAGGTTGTTCACTTCGTGTTCACTGTCAACGAACTTGAATTGCTTCATGTATTCAATGCCTTCCATCCAGTGCTTCTCCACGTCTGTGATGTCAAAGTCAGTATAGTTCAAGGCTTTCAGCATCTGCATATGTCTTGACTTGTGCTCTGCATATTTCTCTGCAAAATTCTCGAGAATATCTCCCACACGAAGTCCGTTGCGGCTTATCTTGTCTGTGTATGTAGGACCGATGCCTTTGCCGGTCGTCCCCACCTTGTTCTTTCCTTTTGCTGCTTCGTAAGCTGCATCAAGCAGACGGTGTGTAGGCATAATCAAATGAGCCTTCTTCGAGATGTGCAGGCGGCTCTTGAGTTCATGTCCTGATTTTTCTAGTTCCTTGGCTTCGTCCATAAAGAGGTCGGGTGCCAATACCACACCGTTACCGATGATATTGACTTTCTCTCCCTGGAATATGCCTGAAGGGATGGAACGGAGCACGTATTTCTGTCCCTCGAACTCAAGGGTGTGTCCTGCGTTCGGACCTCCCTGGAATCTGGCTACCACATCGTATCTGGGAGTAAGGACGTCCACTACCTTACCTTTCCCTTCGTCTCCCCACTGGAGACCTAAAAGAACATCTACTTTCATTGTGTATTTTGTTTTAGTTTTCTTTTTTCTCTGTTTATCTTGCTCTGACACTTGTTGCACACTCCGAAAATGAGCACTGAACAGTTGGTCATCTTGAACTTTTTGTATTTCTTCTCTGTAAAGAATCTCTCTACGCTTGCGTCCTTGAACTCAAACACCTGGTTGCACACATTGCATATCAGATGATGGTGTGTGGCTGTCTGTACGCATGCCTCGTATTCGTATGTACCGCCTCCGATAGGGTGCTTTATCACCAAGCCCAGTTTGAAGAACAGTTCGAGGTTGTTGTACACCGTCACCCGGTTGACCTGCAGGATTTCATCCATGTAGTTTTTCAGCTGGTCGACTGTGAATGGGGTGTTGACAGAATAAGTAGCCTCCAGCACTGCCATGCGTTCTGGAGTGATTCGCATCTTCTTCATCTTGATGTAGTCAATCAGAATCTGCTTAGCCTGAACCAACTTTAGACTTTCACCCATACCTTTCACTTAATGATGTACAATTCCATATCTTTCGACTAATGATTCACCTTCGCTTAACGATTCACAGATTTATATTTTTCGCTCAATGACGCGCAAACATTGTTTGCCAGTTTCCTCAGCGAGAGGTTGCTGCTGTTAATCGCGGCTTCTGCCTGGTCTCTCAGTTCGTCTACTGACCTTTCCTGCAGTTCGTTCTTGCGTATCAGATGGCAGATGGTGCTGAATCCGCATATCTGCTGTATCTCGCTGTCGGATGCAATCCACTGGAAAGCTTTGTCCGCTGCATAGGGCAAGTCCTTGAACAGGAGGAGGCTTACTGTCTGTGCTATCTCTGCTGTCCTGATGCTTTCAACCCAGATATCGGCTATTTCCGGACAAAACGTGTCGACTGGCTGTGTCATGGCTGCCAATATCTTGCATTCCCTCACTGATTCTTTCCACAGAGCCTGCGCCAATTGATGGTCTTTACCGAACTCTTTTGCAATGTCCTGCAGTCGCGGCAGTTCGACACCAAAATTGATGCGGTAGTCGTCTGTCTGCCTCATCGCCGCTGATGCCACGCCATTCATGTTGGCATGCAACTCCCGCTTAATTATTGACAAGAGGGAGTGTACGGTAGTCTCTGCTGTATCTGAGCATTTGTTCTGCATATCCTTCGGTATAATCAATCTTCACGTCGGTGATGTTGTCTTTGTCATCTTTGACAGCTGTGTACACTGGATTGATAAATCCTTTGTATGGCGAGAGATTGAGTGCTTTGTAGCGTTCGAGTACTTCCTTGTGGAGAACTGGATTGACCTTCACTCCGTATGCTTCAACCAGTTTCTGAGCAGCTGCATAGTCGCCTGTACTCTTTATTCTCTGGATTTCGGCAAGGAGTTTTCCAAAAAGGTTGCGCAATTTCCCGTAGTCGTTTATCTTCACGTAGGTTTTTCCTTCTTTCTTTACCATTTCCACTACTTTGTCTCCCTTGCCTTTCTCGTAGCACCAGTGTGCAATCAGCGAGCGGTTGCGCATGTGCGCTTCCTCAATGTTGTTGCCTGGCTGGATGCGCACGAGTTGAGTCATCAGTCCGTTCATCATGTAGCTGTAGTACTGAGCCTTGTATGCTTCCATATTAGGTGTCAGTCCCAAGTCCACGAGTTTCTGGTCTGCAAGATAGTAAAGTCCGAACAGGTCTGCGCGTGCTTCTTCTATTGTTGAACCATAGGCTTTCAGGCTGTCGCCATCCACTCCTGGGAGCAATTTTCCCGAACCGTGTCCAAGGCATTCGTGAAGGTCGGTATGCAAGTCGTCGGTGGTGTCACCGTATTTGCCAATCAATTCCACTTCCTCTTGCGAGTAGCAGAACTCTTTCCTCATGCCGTCGCCTGCTGCTTTGCTGTATGCTTCTGTCAGGTTGCTTATTGTAACTGATTTGCTGCCATGTTCTTTTCTGATCCAATCTGAGTTAGGCAGATTTATACCGATGGCAGTCGACGGGTAGAGGTCGCCTCCGAGCATTGCTGCAGTGATGACTTTTGCTGATATTCCCTTTACGTTTTCTTTCTTGAATTCTTTGTCAACCGGTGAGTTGTCCTCAAACCACTGAGCGTTCTTGCTCAGAAGTTCGGTACGCTTGGTTGCCTCAAGATCTTTGAAGTTCACGATTGCTTCCCACGAACATTTCAGTCCGAGAGGATCGCCGTAGCATTCGATGAAACCGTTGGTGAAATCCACGAGCGGCTGTGTGTTCTCTACCCAAAGGATAGAGTATTCATCGAATGTCTCGAGGTTTCCTGTGGTGTAGTATTCAATCAGTTTGTTTATTACTTTCTTCTGCTGATCATCTTCTGCATACGGCAGTGCAAGTTTGAGATGTTCCACAATCTTGGTGAGTGCCTGACCATACAGTCCGCTAGTTGTCCAGCGCTTCTCATGTATCTTACCTTCTGCATCTTTCACCAGTCGGCTGTTCATGCCGTACATGACTGGATGGTTTGGATCGCCCTTTGCTTTCTCTGACAGGTAATAGTCCTCGGCTTCCTGCTGTGTGACTCCATTGTAATAATTGCTGCCGGAAGTCTTTATAAGGTCTTGTCCTTCAGCAAGGTTTATTCGCTTTGGCAGTACGGTGGGATCGAAGATTACTTTACTGATTTCATCGATGTTGATATCTCCGATTTCATCGGAACACCGACTACACTGTTCCCTGAACCAATTCTCGTTGAATTCGGGCACGAATTTCTCGCATCCGTAGTGATGGTGAATGCCGTTAGAGAACCACACTCGCTTCAGATACACTTCCATTGCCTTGAAGTCATCGGAGTTGTGGTCAACAAGCGTTGAGTCTGACGTGTAGATGGATTCAAGGATGTGGCGTATGCGGAGGTTGTACTTGCAGTTCTGGTCGTACAATATATCGCGACCGTAGAGTGCAGCCTCGGAGAGATGGTAGATAAGGGTTTTCTGCTGCAGGCTCAGCTTGTCGAATCCTTCCACTTTGTAGCGGATCATCTGGAGGTCGGCAAACCTTTCGTCTGTATATTTGAAGTCGCTCTCCTCCGTTTCGTTTTTCTGAGCAGAGCAGGAAGTAAGTGTAAATGCTGTTATAGCCATGGCTTTTATTATTCCTTTCATAGAGTCTTTATTACTTGGTTGTGCGTTATTGCCGTGCAAAGTTAGTGTAAATCAAAGACAATACAAAATATTCTTGTAGTTAATTTGGATGTTGCTTGCTTTATTGAAAAAAATGTGCCGACACGGTTAGAATCACTTCTTCTTGGTCGGCACGAGAATATATGTAAGAATTGAATGAAATGTTTCGTTACAATATACTGATTTTAAGCGTCAATGTTTGCATAAGTTGCGTTGCGCTCAATGAATTCCCTTCTTGGCGGCACATCGTCGCCCATCAGCATTGAGAAGGTGTAGTCGGCTTCTGCCGCGTCTTCTATGGTCACTTGCTTGAGCAGTCGTGTCTCGGGGTTCATTGTTGTTTCCCAAAGCTGTTCCGGGTTCATTTCTCCCAGACCTTTATATCGCTGTGTCTTGACGCTGTCCTGGTTGCCGTCACCGTTCTCGTCGATGAAGCGGAGTCGTGCCTGTTCGTCGTAGCAGTATTCGCTTATCTTGCCTTTCGTACACTTGTACAACGGTGGTGTGGCGATGAAGAGTCGTCCGTCCTTTATGAGTTGCGGCATGTAGCGGAAGAAGAGTGTGAGAAGCAGGGTGTCGATGTGTGAACCGTCGACATCGGCATCGGTCATGATTATGGTCTTGTAGTAGCGCAGCTTGTCGTAGTTGGCTTCCTTACTGTCGGTGTTGTTCAATCCGAACTTCACTCCCAGTGCGTTGATGATGTTATTCACTTCTTCGTGGTCGAATGCCTGGTGCCATTTCACGCGCTCCACGTTGAATATTTTTCCGCGGATTGGCAGTATTGCCTGGAAATGCCTGTCGCGTCCTTGTTTTGCCGAACCGCCGGCGGAGTCTCCCTCGACGATGAACATCTCGCAGTTTGCCGGGTCTTTGTCAGAGCAGTCAGCCAGTTTGCCCGGCAGTCCGCCTCCCGACATCGGGTTCTTTCTCTGCACTCTCTCGCGTGCTGTGCGGGCAGCGATACGTGCTTCTGCGGCAAGCACCACTTTGTCGACAATCATCTTTGCCTCTTTCGGGTGTTCCTCGAGATAGTTGGAGAGTGCCTCGCCAACTGCTGAGTTGACTACTCCCATCACTTCGTTGTTTCCCAGCTTGGTCTTTGTCTGTCCCTCGAACTGTGGTTCTGCCACTTTCACTGAGATGACTGCGGTCAGACCCTCGCGGAAGTCTTCCGGACTGATCTCAATCTTCTGCTTGTTGAGACGTTCCATCAACTTCTGGTCGTCGTTGGTGTATTTCTTGAGCACACGTGTCAGCGCTGTTCTGAATCCCTGCAGGTGTGTTCCTCCTTCGATGGTGTTGATATTGTTGACGTAGGAGTGGATATTCTCTGAATATGAGGTGTTGTACATGACGGCAACCTCAATTGGAGTTCCTCCTTTTTCTGTGTTCAAATAGATGATGTCATCGAAGAGGTGTGTACGAGTTGAATCGATATATCTCACGAAGTCGCGCAGTCCGCCTTCTGAATAGAACACGTCCTGACGTATTCCCTCGAATCCTGCTTCGGCATTCACGTCAAGTCGTTTGTCCGACAATGTTATCTTTAGTCCTGCGTTGAGGAAAGCGAGTTCTCTCATTCGGTTGGCAAGAATCTCATAGCGATAGGTGGTAGTGACGAAGATACTCTTGTCGGGCCAGAACTGCTGGCGTGTACCTCTTAGCTCTGTGATGCCCACTTCCTTCACGTCGTACAGCGGTTTGCCGCATGCATATTCCTGCTGATATATTTTGCCGTCGCGATAAACCTGCGAAAGCATTCTTGTTGAGAGGGCATTGACACAACTTACACCCACTCCGTGGAGTCCGCCGGAAACTTTGTATGATCCTTTGTCGAACTTACCTCCTGCGTGGAGCACTGTCATTACCACTTCAAGTGCTGAGCGGTGTTCCTTCTTGTGCATGTCCACCGGAATTCCACGTCCGTTGTCCATCACTGTTATGGAGTTGTCCTCATTGATTGTAACTTCTATGTGGGTACAGAATCCCGCCAGAGCCTCATCGATAGAGTTGTCCACAACCTCATACACGAGGTGATGGAGTCCTTTCTCGCTGATATCTCCAATGTACATGGCAGGGCGCTTCCGCACGGCTTCCAGACCCTCCAGCACTTGGATGTTACTGGCGGAGTAACTTGTATCTAAATTAGTATTTTCGCTCATTGCTAGTTCTAATCACATTTGTGGGTACAAATTTACGAAAAAAAATCCAACTGGCAATGCCTAAACCAAGAAAAATCCATAAAAAAAGATGCCTGTCGGACAGGCATCTTTGATATTGCTAAATGGCACTACTGTTTATGTCGATATCAAGAAAGTTTTGCAACGTACTGCATTGCTCCTGACTTCAGGTTGGCAGCTTTCTTCCAGTGGATGATATTGCGCTTTGCAAGCTTGTCAAGCATCTTCTGAAGGGTAGGAATCATTGCTGTTGCCTCTTCTTTTTCCTTTGTTGCACGAAGTTTACGAAGTGCTGTACGCATAGTCTTTGCGTAATAGCGGTTGTGCAGTCTGCGTGCCTCAGACTTGCGGATACTCTTGATAGTTGATTTGTGGTTTGCCATTATTTAAGTTTCTTTTTTTACGATTTCAATGGACCGAAGCCCGTTATTCAATTCTTATTCAGTTTTACTGAGTAGTCCCTAGCAGAATCGAACTGCTCTTTAGAGAATGAAAATCTCTCGTCCTAACCGATAGACGAAGGGACCAGCCTCTTGCCTTTTACAGCATAGCGAACCCGTTGGTCGGATTTGCGGGTGCAAAGGTAAGGACTTTATTTCGACTGACAAAATTTTTTCCGTTTTTTTTTTGTAAAAGTGCAATTCCATAGCGTTTTTTCCGTAAATTTGCACGTGAAAGCAACTTAAACATGGAAAGACTGAGGGGAATTGTACTTAGAACAGTGAAGTACGGCGACGGCGGACACATCGTCGATATGTACACTAAAACGCGCGGCAGAATGTCGTTTATGATGAAACGCACCGCAGCCGGAAGCACCGGGCGTGCAAACTGCTCGTCCAGAGTACTGCCGTCATGTCTTCTTCCGCTCAGCATGCTAGAGTTCGACTGCTACATCCATGGTCAATCCCGACTTCCGCAACCTAAGGACGTAAGACCTTACCATGTGTGCATGAACACGCAAACCAATCCCGTGAAGGGCATCATCACAATGTTTGTTGCCGAGTTCCTGCAAAACGCACTCAAGGACGAGGCTGCCAACCCCTTGCTCTACGAATACATCGAAGATTCGCTCAAGTGGCTCGACAGCTGCGATCGCGGCTACGCCAATTTCCATCTCGTTTTTCTCATGCGCATGACGCGCTTCCTCGGCATCTATCCAAGTCTCGACAAAGCTAACGAATCTACGGGCTGGCACCACGAACATCTGTACTACTACGACCTCATGAACAGCGAATACCGACTCGGACAGCCCAACCATCCACATTACCTGAAGCCCTACGAAGCAAGTCGCATACCTTATTTATTATATATGAACTACGAAAATATGCGCCTCTACCGCTTCTCGCGACACCAGCGGACTAGATGTCTGGAAGTCATAAACGACTACTACAGACTCCATCTGCCAGGCTTCGGAGAACTGAAATCCCTTGAAGTCTTCAAAGAACTCTTCGACTAAAAAACATCTAAATGCCAACTACTTTACACCACATTCAGCAAGATTAAATCATAGCCTTTGAGAGGAAACAACATCACAGCATGAACCTCGGAGCGTTCCAGCGTTCCAATGCATTTTAAGCAGGTTTATTTCCACCTGTTTTTCATCTACCAAGCCTTACCATATACTCTATTTTATTGATTATTATATATATATCACATATAAGGAGTAAAGAAGAATATTGAATACATTCATTTTTGCTTGGAACGCTGGAACGCTCGGGCAAGATTTTGGAATCTATTTTTTTCTACTCCTTCCGCATGCCATTTTTTTCTCTGACTCCTTAAATTAGCAGATAAATAAATATAAAAAGTCAGCAAGTCATTGAGCAATAAAATATTGCCCAATGCTTGCCCATGTCAGAAAATTCACCTATCTTAGTGGTGCAAAAAACTCAAATAAGGAATATCTGACATATGGCAAAGTTAAACATTAAATCTGAGAGCATCACTCCATTCGGAGGAATTTATTTCACGAACAAGGCATTTAATGACCTTTCC
>CAVHYP010000067.1:0-3176 GCA_963640465.1 Bacteroidaceae bacterium
TATTTAGATAGATATAGAAGAGAATGAGAGATAGAGTATGTGTTTCCGTAGAGAGAGGAGATGACAAGGAGAAAATGATGAATTAAGAAGTATAGGGTACCCTAAAAAAGTACTGAAACGCTGAAACGCTTTCAAACAATTTTGCCAACCAAATGCATTTAATCCCCTATAAAGCAACAACTTACAACAAGCTTACAACTCCACTCAAATGTTTCAGAAGTGTCATACCGTTTCAGTCATAAAGTTTTTGCCCTAAAAAGTTCCCTAAAATGCCATGTTTTGCCACATTGTCTTGGGGGCAAATTCTACTCTTCTCTTTCGGCAATTTCGACTGAAGTTGCCTTAAAGGTTCTGCCGTAACATCCGTAGCGACTCTTGTCCAAAGACTCGTCCGTATCGACTCTTGTCCAAAGATTCTTCGCAATGATTCTCCTACAGCAAATCTCCTGTTGTGTCTTTCCTGTAGTGACTCTTGCACAGAGATTCATCTGATACGGTTCTCCTGCAATGATTCTTCCCCTGTGATTCTTGTTGAGTCGGGATGACGTGACTCGAACACGCGACCCCAACGTCCCGAACGTTGTGCGCTACCAACTGCGCTACATCCCGCTACAACAATTTCACCCTCGAAAAACCGGTTCTACAAAGGCTGAATCGAAAGTTCTTTTCAGAACCGACGGCAAAGGTACAATAAAATTCCCGAACCGCCGTTATTTATTAGGAAATAAAATTGGAATGAGTCGAAAAATTAATATTGTAAGCGCAAAATTCATAGCGACAGTGACACTTCTGCTGCTTCTGACAGCAAAAGCCGGGGCGCAGGACGTAACGATAAAAGGAACGGTGGTGGACGACGAGAGAAAGCCCGTGGAACTCGCCATCGTAAGAGTCGAGGGACAAACGCTCACCGGCACCACTGCCGATATGAAGGGACGGTACAGCATCACGTGCAAGAGTACCGATTCGCTCGTCGTGGTGTTCTCCATGCTCGGCTATGAAACTCGCAAGCGCACGCTGAAAGAGCCCAAGGACACTGTGGTACTCAACGTGATGCTGCCCAAGATGGGCTACGAACTGGGCGAAGTGGAAATCCGCCAGATTCGCCAACAGACCAACACCATGACCGACATCAATATGAACGACATGAAGCACATGGGAAATGCATCGGGACAGGGCATAGAGCAAATCATTGCCACCCAGGCTGGAGTGAGCACACGCAACGAACTCTCCAACCAGTACAATGTACGCGGAGGTTCGTTCGACGAGAATTCCGTCTACATCAACGGAATAGAAGTCTACCGCCCGCTGCTCGTGCGATCGGGACAGCAGGAAGGACTGTCCATCATCAATCCCGACATGGTGGACAAGGTGCAGTTCTCTGCCGGAGGATTCGAAGCCAAGTACGGCGACAAGATGTCGAGTGTGCTCGACATCACCTACAAACGTCCCGACAAGTTCGAGGCATCGGCTTCGGCATCAATGCTCGGAGCTGCAGCCTACGTGGGCTACGGCAACACGAAATTCTCCATGACCCATGCCGTACGCTACAAAACCACCAAAAACCTGCTCGGCACACAGGACACCCACGGAGAGTACGACCCGAAAGACTTCGACTATCAGACCTACATCAGTTGGCGACCGACAAAGAAATGGTCATTCGACATAATCGGCAACATTGCACGCAACGACTACAACTTCACTCCAGCTGACCGAACCACGAAATTCGGAACTACGGAAGAAGCACATGAATTCAAGGTGTATTTCGACGGAATGGAGAAAGACCAGTTCCACACCTACTTCGGAGCACTCTCGCTCACCCATAAGTTCAACGACTACAACGATCTGACCCTCAACTATTCAGCCTTCCGCACCAACGAGCGCGAGACCTACGACATACAAGGCGAATACTGGCTCGACAGCGAGGACTTTGCCATCGGTACCTACAAGGAACACGCGCGCAACCGCCTCAGCGCCACCGTACAATCCATCGGACTGACAGGACGCAGCCGGTTTACCGGACACGACCTCCGCTACGGAATCCTCAACAAGATTGAGCAGGTGGACGAAACCATGGGCGAATGGGAGATGCGCGACTCTGCCGGCTATTCACTTCCCCACTCACAGAAGGAACTGAGGCTCATCTACAGCATGAAATCCGACAACTCCATCAAGTCGAACCGACTCGAAGCCTTCATCCAGGACACCTGGAGAAAAGAGATAAAAGAAGGGGAACTGGTGCTCAACTACGGACTGCGTGTGGCACACTGGAGCTACAACAAAGAAACCATCGTTTCGCCAAGAGCCACCGTGGCGTTCATCCCGGCAAAAAACAACGACTGGGTGTTCCGTTTCTCCACCGGACTCTACTACCAGGCACCATTCTACAAAGAGTTGAAAGACACCACCAACATCAACGGCACAGGCGTGGTGACACTCAACAAGAACATCAAGTCGCAGAAATCCATCCATTTCCTCTTCGGAACCGAATACAATTTCCGGATCAACAACCAGCTCTTCAAGGCAACGGCAGAAGCCTACTACAAGGCGATGTCAAACCTCAACCCCTACAATGTCGACAATGTGCGCCTCTCCTACTACGGCGAAAACATTGCCAGCGGCTATGCCATGGGAGTCGACCTTAAGATCTACGGAGAGTTCGTACCGAAAACCGCATCATGGATAAGCGTGGGCATCATGTCGACCAAAGAAAAGATACACGGCAAGTCCGTTCCTCGACCCACCGACCAACTCTTGAACTGCAACATACTCTTCTCCGACTACTTCCCCAACACCGACAGATGGAAAGTGACTGTGAAGGGACACTATGCCAGCGGACTTCCCTTCGGACCTCCACACACCGGACGCGAGAAGCAAGTGTTCCGCATGTCGAGCTACCGCCGTGTGGACCTCGGCATCTCCTACCGTCTCATCAAGGACGAGGAAAGCAGCCGCTACCGCCGCATGGGAATCAAGGACATGTGGCTGGGACTCGATGCCTTCAACATACTCGACATCAAGAACGTCAATTCCTACTATTGGGTGACCGATATCACCGACAACCAGTTTGCCGTGCCAAATTATCTGACTGGCAGACAACTGAACGTGCGGGTTTTGGTGGATTTTTAGGCACAAACGACTTTGGATAACACGAATTCAAGTCCAAGAAAGTCTTGGTT
>CAVHYP010000067.1:3186-9677 GCA_963640465.1 Bacteroidaceae bacterium
GTTTGTTCCAGGTCCACGCCATATAATGCCTTCATTTTGTTCCGGGAATCGCCCTCGCACCCATTGATTAAGAGTTTTTTAGATCCATACCTTTGATTATTCAGAAGAAAAAGCGTAACTTTGTCGCGTGAAACGACAGTCATACATATTCATCCTGTGGATAGCCACCTGCATGGTGATGATCTCCACCATCATGATCCATCATCATCATGAGGGCAGGATATGTTTTGTCGAAGAAAAATGCGCCGAAGACGGCAGGGTGAACGACGAACACACCGGGCACCAGGAGAACGAGCAGGACGGATGCAGTCTGCACCAGATGCAGCAGTTCATCATCAATGCCAAAGTCGTTCACAGCATCGAGAAACACATCATCGACGGCGGAAACCTTCCGTCAGCCATCCTTCCGCAAGTCTGCAGCCTCAGTCCTGCCTGCAGCATTATCATTGCACACTGGCAGGAAACAGTCTGCCCACTCAGCGCCAAAACCTTTACCGCCAACCACCGGCGCGGTCCTCCCACGTTATCTTTGATTTGACCCCGCTTTGCAGCCCCGTGTTGCAGAGAGGATTTTCGTGTACTTGCAGCAGGCGCACCAGTAATTCAGCGCAGGCACTGGCATTCAGCAGCAACACATTTGCCGAGTCAACCGCAAGCACACACCTTATTATATACAGTTTGGGCCAATATATACATGGCTTGGATCATTATATATATGGTTCGGTTCCTGCAACAGACCTTGCATGAACTTGTACCAGCCGAAATCAAAGAAACAGAACGTACAATGAAAAGAGCAATAATCATTGTTGCCATTACGGCAGCAACATGGTTTGGCTTCTGGCTACTGACAAAAAGCCAAGCCGAAACCACCGGCAGCACCGAGGAAGTACATGCCGAAGATCACGGACATGACCACGAAGAGGTGGATTTCCAAAACATTCCCCTTTCCGCCAAGCAGGTGGATGCAATCAAACTGAAGATGGACGAGGTGAAAAGCCGCGAACTCCATGCCACCATCCCAGCCAACGGAGCCCTTGTGCTGAGATCACAGAACAAGGGAAGCGTCACATCGCTGATGGGCGGTGTGGTGAAAACCATAAGTGTGAAAGAAGGACAGACTGTAATCAAAGGACAAGTGGTTGCCACAGTGGAAAACACCGATGTCGTCTCCCTGCAGAAAGAATATTTCTCTGCCAGCCGTGAAGCCCGACTGGCACGTTCCGAGATGGATCGCCAGCAGACCCTCTCGCAAAACGGAGCAGGCGTAGCGAAAAACCTGCAGCAGGCACAGAAGGACTGCCAGGTGGCAGAAGCCAACCTCTGGGGCATCGGCAAGCAACTCCAGCAGATGGGCATCAGTCTGGCAGCCGTAGCCGAAGGACGGTTCACCACTGTCTTCCCTCTGCGTACACCCATCAGCGGCACCGTGGCAGAAATCACAGCTTCGCTCGGCAGTTTTGTCGACATGCAGACTCCGCTGATGAAAATCCGCAACAACTCAGCCGTGGAGTGCGACCTCAATGTATTCGAGAAAGACCTCAACAAAGTGAAGCCAGGCAACAAAGTCAGACTCAGCCTCACCAACCAGCCGGGCACAGAGGTCTACGGACATGTCTACGGCATGAACGACTATTTCAACAGCGGCACCAAGAGCGTGTCAGTACACGTGAAGCTGGACAACACCGGCGATGCCCGACTCTTCGACGGCATGTACGTCTCGGGCACAATCGCCACAGGCAAACAACAGTGCCCCACCCTGCCCGACCAAGCCATCATCCGCACCGACGGCAAGACCTACATCTTTGCACTCGACCACACGACACAGCACAAAAGTTACATCTTCTCGCGCCACGAAGTGACCACCGGAGTGAGCGAAGACGGATTTACCGAAGTGTCACTCTGCGAGCACATAAGGAAAGGGCAGAAAATAGTAATCGCCAACGCCTTCTATCTTGCTTCCCTCACCGGAGAGCACGGAGAACACAATCACTAAAGTACAGAAGCAAACCAACAGAGATCCATGTTTCAGAAACTCATAGAAGCGTCGATTCGCCATAAGATGGTGGTCGGCACACTCACCGTAGCCCTCGTCATTTGGGGCGTATGGTCGTTGGCAACCCTTCCGTTCGATTCCACCCCCGACATCACCGACAACCAAGTGCAGGTAATCACCCAAGCCCCTTCGCTCGGGGCGCAGGAAGTGGAGCAGAACATTACCACCCCCATCGAGATGGCACTTGCCAACATCCCTCGTCTACAGGAAAGGCGCAGCATCTCGCGCAGCGGACTCTCAGTCATCACCCTGGTCTTCGACGACGGTGCCGACATCTACTGGGCACGTTCACAAGTGAGCCAGATGCTGGAAGAAGCCGTCAAGTCGCTGCCAAAGAACACCGACACCGAGATGGGACCCATCGCCACCGGACTGGGCGAAATCTACCACTACACAGTAAGAGCCCGAAAAGGCTACGAAAAGAAATACACACTCACCCAACTCCGCACCATCCAGGACTGGATTGTGCGCAAGCAACTCTCGGGCACACCCGGAGTGGCAGAAGTGAGCGGATGGGGCGGCTACGTGAAGCAATACGAAGTGGCAATCAACACTGACCGTCTCAATGCCAACGGACTCACTGTCAGCGAAGTGTTTGAAGCCCTCGAGAAAAACAACGCCAACACCGGAGGCAGTTACATCGAAGAAAACTCCAACCAGTACTACATCCGCGGCATCGGAGTGGTGAAAAGCCTCGACGACATTGCCTGCATACCGGTCCGCACCATTGGCACCACCGTAGTAAAGATTGGCGACATAGCCAAAGTGCAATACGGCCATGCCACACGTTTCGGTGCAGTCACCCGCAACGGCGAAGGCGAAGTGGTGGCAGGCATAGCCATCATGCTCAAGGGAGAGAACTTCCAGCAAGTGAGCCGTAACGTAAAGGAACGCATAACACAGATCCAGAAGTCACTGCCCGAGGGAGTAGTCATCGAACCGTTCATCGACCGCACCCAACTGGTTGACCGCGTCGAGGGCACCATTGCCCGCAACCTCATCGAAGGCGGACTCATCGTCATCCTCGTGCTCATCCTTTTCCTCGGCAACCTCCGTGCCGGACTGGTCGTGGCAAGCGTCATTCCCCTCAGCATGCTCTTTGCCTTCGGTATGATGAAGACCTTTGGCATCGACGGCAACCTGATGAGTCTGGGAGCCATCGACTTCGGAATGATAGTCGACTCGGCAGTCATCATCGTGGAAGCCGTAGTGACCCACATCAACACACGCGGCACCGCGCTCACCCGGCAACAGATGGACAAGGAAGTGCTGTTCTCCGCCTCACGCATCCGTCAGAGCGCAGCCTTCGGCGAAATCATGATCATGGTAGTCTACATCCCGCTGATGACCCTCGTGGGCATCGAAGGCAAGATGTTCCGTCCGATGGCACTCACCGTGTTCTTCGCCATCCTCGGCGCCTTCATCCTCTCCCTCACCTATGTGCCCATGGCAAGTAGCGTATTCCTCAGCCGCTACGGTCACAGCCGCGAAACCTTTTCCGACCGCATGATGAAGAAATTGCAGCAGTGCTACCGTCCGATACTCGAATGGGTGCTGGCGCAGCGCAGGAACGTCATCACCGGAGCCATAGCCCTCTTCTGCATGAGTCTCGTGGCATTCCGTTACCTTGGCGGCGAATTCATCCCCAGCCTTGAAGAAGGCGACTTCGCCATCGAAATGAGCATGGCACAAGGCACATCACTCTCACAGATGGTGGAGAGTTGCAGCAAAGCCGAGCACTTGCTCAAGACCGGATATCCGGAAGTGAAACAAGTGGTGAGTCGCATCGGAAGTGCCGAAATCCCCACCGACCCCATGCCAGTGGAACGTGCCGACATCATGGTGTCGCTCAAACCCAAGTCGGAGTGGACATCTGCCACGACCACCGATGCACTGATGGCAAAGATGAGCACCACCCTGCAACAGATTCCGGGACTCGAAGCAGAGATATCCCAACCCATACAGATGCGCAACAACGAACTCCTTACAGGCATCAAGCAGGATGTAGCCATCAAGATATTCGGTGAAGATCTCGAAGTGCTCACCCGGCAGGCACAACGCATCAAGTCAGTCATCAGCCGGGTCAACGGAGTGAGCGGAATCCAGGTAGAGGAAGTGTCGGGACTGCCACAGATTCAGGTCGTCTACAACCGCGATCGCATGGCAGAATACGGCATCACGGTCGATGAGGTAAACCGAGTGATTGAGACAGCCTTTGCCGGAGGCATTGCAGGGTCAGTCTACGAAGACGAGAAGAAGTTCGACCTCGTGCTGCGCCTCGACAACACGTCGAGAAACACCCCGTCGCTCCGCCAACTGGCAGTGCCAGTGGCAGGCAGCCAGTCCACCGTCCCCTTGCAACAACTGGCCGACATCAGTTATGTTCCCGCTCCCGCACAAGTGTCCCACGAGAACGGGTCGCGCCGCATCTATGTGGGATTCAACATCAAGGGACGTGACATACAGAGCACAGTGGACGAAATCGAAGGACTCATGGACAAAGAAATCCAGTTGCCCGAAGGCTACTACTACACCTACGGCGGAGAATTCCAGAACCTGCAGAGTGCCACCACCCGTCTCATGATTGTCGTACCCCTCGCCCTTGCCATCATCTTCATGCTGCTCTATGCCACCGTGAAGAACGTGCGCGAGTCACTCTTCGTCTTCTCAGCCATCCCCCTTGCAGCCATCGGCGGAGTGTGGGCACTGTGGCTTCGCGGCATGCCCTTCTCCATCTCAGCCGGAGTAGGCTTCATCGCCCTCTTCGGAGTGGCAGTGCTCAACGGCATCGTGCTCATCGGACAGATGAACCAGATGCAGAGAGAAGAACCGGCACAGGGCGACACCGCCAGCCGCATCCACCGGCGCATCATCGCCAGTTGCATGACACGTCTGCGCCCCGTACTGATGACAGCCCTCGTGGCATCCATGGGATTCCTGCCCATGGCACTCTCCACAGGCGACGGAGCCGAAGTGCAGCGACCGTTGGCAACCGTAGTCATCGGCGGACTCATCACCTCCACCCTGCTCACACTGCTGGTACTGCCAGCCATCTACCAGACATTCACCAAGAAATAAGAACCACATACAGATGAAACCATATTTGACAATCACCCTCCTCGGCTTAGCCCTTTCCACACACGCACAGACCACTCGGCTCAGCCTGCAACAATGCATCGACCTTGCCCTTGCCCAGAACGACAAAGTGCAGGCAGCAGCCAAGTCCGAACAACAGGCAAAGACCCTTCAAGCCACCGCATGGGATGTAGACAAGACCGAACTCACCCTCTCGCAAGACCCCACCTCCGGAGGCAGTCCCGACAATGCCATAACCATCAGCCAGACCATCGACTTCCCCACCCTCTACGTTGCACGCCACCGTCAGTTGAAGGCAGAGACCCAGGCAGCCCACAGCCGCCTGCAGCTCGTGAAGAAAGAAGTGGCAGCAGAAGTGACCGCAGCCTACTGCCAGTGGCAATACGAGCAATGCCGTCTGTCGCTGCTCAACCAGCAAGACACCCTACTCACCCGATTCCTTCAGATGGCAAAGAAACGCTACGAAGCAGGCGAAGCACGCCAACTGGAAGTGCTCAGTGCCGAACGGATGCAACGCGAAAACCAGCTTGAGATGTCCATAGCCAAAAGTGCGACCGAGCAAGCACGCCTGATCCTGTCCCAGTTGGTGAAGACCCCCGACATCCAACCAGTCGACACCCAGTTGCAGCCACTCCCCTTCACCCTTCCGTCCTACGACTATAGTCAGACCGCCAGCGGACACTATGCAGCCGACCGCCTCACCGTAGCCGACCGGGCAATCAGCGTGGCAAAGAACGGCTATGCCCCCACCCTCTCCCTGTCACTCCGCCACCAGGCAGTGATCACCGGCTGGGACCCCTACCACCAACAGCGCAGCCGGTTCGACGGCGGCAACTTCATGGGATTCGAAGTAGGCGTAGGCGTCCCCCTCTTCTTCGAATCCACCAAAGCCAAAGTGAAGGCAGCACGCCAGGAACGCGACATCCTGCAACATGAGATGCAAGCCGATCAACTCCGGCAAACCACCGAATACCAAAGCCTCCTCAGCCGCATCAATGCAGCCCACAACCGCATAGAATACTATCGTGAAACCGGCACAGCCAAAGCCGACGAGATGACACGCCTCGGCACACTCGAATACGAGCAAGGCGAAATCACCTACATCGAATACACCAACGTGTTGCAAGAGTCCGTCAGCATCCGTCAGAAAGAAGCCACAGCCATCCACGAATACAACCAAGCCGTCATCGAACTGCAGAAAACAGTGCAATAGACAGCCACAAGACCGACGCATGAGCCGGCGTTCGCCTACCCACGCTATATCATTCGAGTTACTCATAGGAGTCAGCTCTCTCCGAGAGCGTAGACGATAACACCCAGGGCGCCAGCTCGCAATGTTTGC
>CAVHYP010000068.1:0-9539 GCA_963640465.1 Bacteroidaceae bacterium
GATGCAAAGGTACAACTTTTATAGCTATATACATCGTTTGTCAACAGTTTTTTGGGTTAGCCTCTGGACTTCCTCTCCACGGGGTTTGTCGGGTGCGCCGATTTTGTGGAAAATGTGAAGCTCCAATACAGAAGTATCTCTTTCGATGAAAATGCAAACTATGTGTTGGTGGGAATGCGTCGTGCAGAAAAGTCATATATGCTTTACCAACATATACAACGACTCATTGAGCATGGACACCGCAAGGAGGAAATTCTGTTGGCTTATAGAAAATTCATGAGTTCTAAAATCAAGCGTGCCGCATGACATTCTCAGATTCGAATATTCGGGACTAACCTGTGTTTGAAAGAAACGCGTTGGCTGTGCTGTTGTGATGGTGATCTCGGCGGGATTCAAACCCGCGACCTTCAGAACCGGAATCTGACGCTCTATTCAGCTAAGCTACGAGACCTTTGGAAAGGGGTGGGGCAGTGTGTGCCCTCACTCCTTTGTTTTTATGCTTCAAGAATTCTTGGCTTTGCCGGAGTTCTTGTTTTATGCTGCAAGAATCCTTGGCTTGTGCTGCCGGAGTTCTTGTCTTATGTTGCAGTATCTGCTTTTTGCAGTTTGTTTTAGAGTCCTACGCTCTTGAGCACTTGCTCGCACTTTGCCTCGGCTGCCTGGCAGCAGTTCTTGTAGTCTGCTGCTGACTTCATGTCGCCGGACACTTCGATGTAGAATTTTATCTTTGGCTCGGTGCCTGACGGACGTATGCTGAGTTTGGTACCATCGGCTGTGAAGTACTGGAGGACGTTGCTGGTGGTTGGCTGCTCGAGTTTGGTGGTGTTGCCTTGGGCGTCTTTTGCTTCGAGGGTTGACCAGTCTTTGTAGAGTGTGACTGGGCTGCCGGCGAGTTCTGTTGGCGGGTTGTTGCGGTAGTTTTCCATCATTGCCTTGATTTCGTCGGCTCCGCTCTTGCCTGGGCGCACTACGTTGACAGCTTTGTTGTAGGAGAATCCGTATTCCATGTAGATTTCCATGAGGATGCCGTATAGTGACTTGCCTTGGTCTTTTGCCCATGCGCAGATTTCTGCGAGGAGTGAGCATGCGCTGACAGAGTCTTTGTCGCGGCAGAAGTCTTCTGCGAGGAATCCGAAGCTTTCTTCGCCTCCGCCGATGTATTTTTTCTTGCCTTCGGCGATGAGAATTTCGCGTGCTATCCATTTGAATCCGGTGTAGCAGTCGCGCATCTCGATGCCGTATTTGTCGGCTACTTTCTTCACCATTTCGGTGGTGACGATGGTCTTCACTACGAATTCATTGCCTTTCATCAAGCCTTGGTCGATGCGGTTCTTGATGATGTAGTAGAGGAAGATGAGGAGTGTCTGGTTGCCGTTGATGATGGTCCATTCTCCTTCGTTGTCTTTGCATGCCATTGCTATGCGGTCGGCATCGGGGTCGCTTGCCATGACTATGTCGGCATTGAGTTTCTTGGCGAGGTTGACTGCCAGGGTGAGTGCTTCTGCGTTTTCCGGGTTTGGTGAGACTACTGTCGGGAAGTTTCCGTCTTTCACCGTTTGTTCGGGTACGCAGTGTACGTTTCCGAATCCCCAGTATTTGAGGCTTCGTGGGATCATCATCATGCCGGCTCCGTGGAGTGGGGTGTAGACGATGCAGAGGTCTTTCTGGTGCTCGATGGCTTTTTTGTCGATTGACAGTGTGTGGACTGCCTCGATGTATGCCTGGTCGACTTCTTCGCCTATGATGGTGATGTATTTCTTGTCGCCTCCGGTCTTGACGTCTTCATACTTGACTTTGTTGACTTCGTCGATGATGCCTTTGTCGTGTGGCGGCAGCACTTGTGCTCCGTCTTCCCAGTAGGCTTTGTATCCATTGTATTCGCGTGGGTTGTGGCTTGCTGTGATGTTGACTCCGCTTTGGCACTTGAGGTGTCGGATGGCGAATGACACTTCAGGTGTTGGTCGCATGTCCTCGAAGAGGTAGACGTAGATGCCGTTGGCTGCGAAGATGTCGGCTACTCGGTTGGCGAATACGTCGGAGTTGTTGCGGCAGTCTACTCCAATGACTACGCTTATCTTGTCTTTGTCGGCGTAGTTTTTCTTGAGGTAGTTGGCAAGTCCTTGTGTGGCAGCGCCTACGGTGTAGATGTTCATGCGGTTGGTGCCTGCGCCCATGATGCCTCGCAATCCGCCAGTTCCGAACTCGAGGGTCTGGTAGAAACTGTCAATGAGTTCTGTCTTGTCTTCTTTCTGAAGCATTTCCTTTACCGCTGCTTGTGTGTCGGTATCGAACACGGGATTGCTTGCCCATTGCTGGGCTACAGATTCGCATTGTTTGAGTAATTCCTGGTCTGCCATAGTTTCTTTGTTGTTTTCTTTAATTTGTTTGCAAAGGTAAGACAATTACGGCGAACTCCAAAATATTTCGTGTGTTTTTTTAGACTGACTCTAAAAATTCCGCGTTTAAGTTCTATGTACAATATATTAAGGTGTGGGCGCGGTCATTATGGCTTTTGCTCAGTGGAGAGGCGGAATGTCAGTGGTGAAGTGCTGAAGATGGGGTGGGGAAGCAAGAAATGTGTGGATTTATTTGTTTGTTTGGGATTATCGTTTTATATTTGCGCTATGAATTTGAGAATGGACTAAAATCAAAGGCATTATGAAGAATCTTGTATTTCTATTATGTATGTTCTTGCTTTCTGCAGGGGCATTTGCACAGGACGAGGCTGCGGCTTCCAACTGGATTACGGGCGAGCAGGAAAGTAGTTACCCGGGACAGACTATTAAGTATGCTGTGTGTCAGAGCACTATGACGTTGGAAGACGGTGAAGATCCGGTGACGGTTTCACTCAATGTGATGATTTTCCGCGGCAACTTGAATTTTTTTCTTTCGGTGAAGGGCGACTTGTTTGTGGTGGAGAATATGGAGAATATCAGTACGCAGAAGACTCTGATTCAGTTTGACGATGCCAAGAGCAACCGCTATCCGCTGGTGGGCGACAACAACTACACGGCTTCGAAGCTGTCGTTCCAGTCGAACTTCAAGGACAAGTTCAAGAAGGGACTGAGGACTGCGAAGAAGTGTAACATCATTGTGGAACTCAAGAATGCGGGTCAGCAGACTTTTGAATTCAATGTGGAAGGGCTCGACCCTGAGTTCCTGCAGTAGTGCGGAACTGTAGTTTCGGGAAAAAAAAGGACAGGGCATCAGCTCCGGACAACGGAAACTGGTGCTTTTTTGCACGTTGAGACGGGGCTTTCCTCGTGTGTGAAACTTGTGCTTTTTGTGTGCCAAATCCGGGACTTTTCTCTGTCTCCGAACTATGGATTTTTTTTGTGATCCCGAACGGGCGTAATTATTTTCTTGGTCAGAGAAATTTTTTTTCTTGGTCAGAGAAAAATTTTTTCCAGTCAGAGAAATATTTCGCCCTGCTTGGCGATGGAAAAGTGCAGGTCTTTGCTTCCATCGTTTTTGCCGCAAATTTAGTGCCTTTCCAGTTGCAAAGTTGACGGGGACTAAACCAAAATCAAGGACGAGCTACCAATTAAATCATAAATCGCAACCGCGGTTTAATATTATTTTGTATCTTTGCATCGTAATGTGGTCTTCGGGCTGCTGACATGAAATCTTAATGCAGTCTTCGGGCTGTTGGTATGAAAACAATAACAAGAATCAAATATGGCAACAGAGTTAAACGAACAGGAGATTCAGCGCCGGCAGAATCTGCAGGCAATGCGCGACATGGGGATTGACCCGTATCCGGCTGCAGAGTACACTACGGATGCTTTCTCCACAGATATTGTGGCAGAATTCAAAGATGAAGAGACAGAGCCACGCCAGGTGTGCATTGCAGGACGAATGATGAGCCGCCGAATCATGGGCAAGGCTTCGTTTATCGAACTGAAGGACTCCAAAGGACGAATCCAGGTGTACGTCACCCGTGACGACATCTGCGAGGGCGAGAACAAGGACATGTACAATGTGGTGTTCAAGAAACTGCTCGACTTGGGCGACTTTATCGGAATTAAGGGTTTCGTGTTCCGCACTCAGACCGGACAGGTGAGTGTGCATGCCAAAGAACTCACAGTGCTGGCAAAGAGCCTCAAGCCGCTGCCAATCGTGAAATACAAGGACGGAGTGGCATACGATGCCTTTGAAGACCCCGAACTGCGCTACCGCCAGAGATACGTGGACCTCGTGGTGAACGAGGGAGTGAAGGAAACCTTCGAAAAACGCTCGAAAATCATCTCAACCATGCGTCGGGTGCTCGACGATGCAGGCTACACCGAGGTGGAGACACCAATCCTGCAGTCCATCCCGGGCGGAGCAAGCGCACGTCCGTTCATCACCCACCACAATTCGCTCGACATCGATCTCTACATGCGAATCGCTACCGAGCTCTACCTGAAGCGACTCATCGTAGGCGGATTCGAAGGCGTGTATGAAATTGGCAAGAACTTCCGCAACGAAGGCATGGACCGCACCCACAACCCGGAATTCACCTGTGTGGAACTCTATGTGCAGTACAAGGACTACAACTGGATGATGTCGTTCACCGAGAAACTGCTTGAGACAATATGCACAGCAGTGAACGGCACACCCGAGAGCGTCGTCGACGGCAAGACCATCTCATTCAAGGCACCTTACCGCCGCCTGCCAATCCTGGAGGCAATTAAGGAAAAGACCGGTTACGACCTCGAAGGAAAGAGTGAGGACGAAATCCGCCAGATATGCAAGGAACTGAAGATGGAAGTGGACGAAACAATGGGCAAGGGAAAACTCATCGACGAAATCTTCGGCGAGTTCTGCGAAGGCACATTCATCCAGCCTACATTCATCACCGACTATCCCGTGGAAATGTCACCGCTCACCAAGATGCACCGCAGCAAGCCCGGACTGACCGAACGCTTCGAGCTGATGGTCAACGGCAAGGAACTGGCAAACGCCTACTCGGAGCTCAACGACCCGATCGACCAGGAAGAACGCTTCAAGGAGCAGATGCGACTGGCAGACAAGGGTGACGACGAGGCAATGATCATCGACCAAGACTTCCTCCGTGCCCTCCAGTACGGAATGCCACCAACGAGCGGAATCGGAATCGGAATCGACCGTCTGACAATGCTCATGACAGGCAAGTCAACCATCCAGGAAGTGCTTCTCTTCCCGCAGATGAAACCACGCAAGGCTGCTGCTCAGACGGAAGCCGACGAGGAAAAGGACGAGGAAAAGGACGGGCAGAAGGACGAAGCAAAAGCCTGACAGTGACAAAACAAAAGCGGACAGACCGAAGGCATGACACAGCTAGAAGCAAACGCGATTTATTAATCAGAACCAATTCGAGATGCAATTCAGCAGCAGCGGAAGAGTAGCAATCATCGGTGGAGGAAGCTGGGCAACAGCCATGGCAAAGATTGCCCTCCATCACGAAGAAAAAATCAACTGGTATATGCGGCGCGACGACCGCATAGAAGAGTTCAAGCGCCTCGGACACAATCCGGCGTACCTCACCGGACTCCATTTCAATGTCGGCCGCATCAACTTCTCCTCAGACATAAACAAGGTGGTGCAGGAGTCCGACACACTGATTTTCGTAACCCCTTCGCCCTATCTCAAGAGCCATCTGAAGAAACTCAAGGCAAGCATAAGAGAGAAACTGATTGCCATTGCCATCAAGGGACTGATGCCTGACGGCAACATACTCATCTCGCAATATTTCCAGCAGGCATTCAATGTGCCCGAGGACAACATAACGACCATCGGAGGACCTTCGCATGCCGAAGAAGTGGCAATGGACCGTCTGTGCTATCTCACCGTAGGCTGCCACAACATCGACAATGCCAAGACCGTTGCCGACCTTCTGACTAACAAGTACGTGAAGACATCCGTGAGCACCGACATCGAGGGCATCGAATACAGTTCAGTGCTGAAAAACGTGTATGCCATCGCAGCCGGAGTGTGCTACGGACTGAAGTGCGGCGACAACTTCCTGGCAGTGCTCGTGGCAAACGCAGTGCAGGAGATGGACCGCTTCCTCCGGACAGTGCAGCCGCGCGACGACCGACGAGTTATCAACACAGCCTATCTGGGCGACCTGCTCGTGACCATGTACTCCAACTTCTCGCGCAACCGGACATTCGGAACCATGGTGGGTCGCGGCTATTCAGTGAAGACCGCACAACTCGAGATGGAGATGATTGCCGAAGGCTACTACGGCACCTATTGCATGAAGCAAATCAACAACCACTATCATGTCAACATGCCTATCCTCGATGCAATGTACAACATCCTCTACGAGCGCATTTCCCCGTCGGTGGAAATAAAAATCCTCAGCGACTCGTTCAGATAAAAGACAGACAGTCTTTTTAGATGGCAGACACTCTGTTAGAAACAGATGATTTTATATAGCAGATGCCCATTCTGGTAACAGACAGACACTCGTTCAGATAACATACAAACAGAATAGAATAAAAAATATAGATAGAAATGAAAATTGAAATCAACAAAGCAGGGAAATTCCTTGCAGCAGGAGCAGTAGAACAATACGAGCCAGCAGTCAGTGCTGCACAGCAGGCTCTGGAACAAGGCACATGTGCAGGCAACGACTTCCTTGGATGGCTCCACCTGCCATCACAGATTTCACCCGAGTTCATTGACGAAATCAATGCAACGGCACAAGTCATCAAGGAAAACTGCGATGCAGTGGTAGTGGCAGGAATCGGCGGCAGCTATCTCGGTGCAAAAGCAGTGATTGCAGCGCTCGACGACAACTTCACATGGCTGAAGAAGTCAAACGGTCCGCGCATCCTCTTTGCCGGTAACAACATAAGCGAAGACTACCTTTTCGAACTCATCGACTATCTGAAAGGAGTGAAGTTCGGCGTAATCAACATAAGCAAGTCGGGCACAACCACCGAAACAGCCATCACCTTCCGTCTCATGCGCAAACTATGCGAAGAGCAGATGGGCAAAGAACTATCGAAGAAAGTGATTGTGGCAATCACCGACGCAAAGAAAGGTGCAGCACGCACTACTGCCGACAAAGAAGGCTACAAGTCATTCGTCATCCCCGACAATGTGGGTGGACGCTTCTCTGTGCTCACCCCAGTCGGCTTGCTTCCAATCGCATGCGCAGGCTACGACATTGCCCAGCTCGTGAAAGGAGCACAGGACATGGAAAAGGCTTGCGACAGTTCCGTACCGTTCAGCCAGAACCCATGCGCCATCTATGCAGCCACACGCAACGCACTCTATGCCTCAGGCAAGAAGATAGAGATTCTCGTCAACTATCAGCCAAAGCTTCACTACGTGGCAGAGTGGTGGAAACAACTCTACGGAGAGAGCGAAGGCAAAGACAAGAAGGGAATATTCCCGGCATCAGTGGACTTCTCAACCGACCTCCACTCAATGGGACAGTGGATCCAGGACGGTGAGCGCACCATCTTCGAGACAGTCATCTCCATCGACAAGCCAAACCACAGCCTCACAGTGCCATCAGACGAGGAAAACCTCGACGGACTTAACTTCCTCGCAGGAAAACACATCGACGAAGTCAACCACATGGCAGAACTCGGCACACAGCTGGCACACGTTGACGGTGGAGTTCCAAACCTCCGCATCACCATCCCTCAGCTCGACGAGTACAATCTCGGTCAGTTGATCTATTTCTTCGAGAAAGGCTGTGGCGTCAGCGGTTTGATTCTCGGAGTCAACCCATTCAACCAGCCAGGAGTTGAAGCCTACAAGAAGAATATGTTTGCACTGCTCAACAAGCCAGGTTACGAGGCTGAGAGCAAGGCAATACAAAAGAAACTGAAAGAAGAATAACCGGTTTTTCCCGATCGAAACAATGCCCTGCCCATGTTGTAACACAAATAAGGCAGGGCAAACTATAGAGCGGCTAAAGAAGAATCCCGAATTGTCAATCAATTTCGGATTGTCAATCAAAAAGAACAGTAACACTTAGCGGTGGCAGTTTTCAGAACCACCCGACAGATATGCACATAGCAATCGCAGGAAACATAGGTAGCGGCAAGACAACACTTACCACGATGCTTGCCCGACATTACGGCTGGACGCCTCAGTTTGAGTCGGTCATAAATAATCCCTATCTTGAGGACTACTATCGTGACATCCACCGCTGGTCGTTCAATCTCGAGACCTACTTCCTCAAAGAGAGGTTCAAGGACATACTCAACATAGGCAAGTCAGATGCCACAATAGTGCAGGACCGTTCCATCTTCGAGGGAGTCTACGTGTTTGTGGCAAACAACAAAGACCAGGGCAACATGTCCGACCGCGACTTCCAGACCTACATGAACCTGTTCAATCTCATGATGTCATTCGTCCGCATGCCCGACCTTATGATCTATCTGCGTGCCAGTGTCCCACATCTTGTGGAAAACATCCAGAAGCGCGGCAGAGACTACGAACAAGGAATGTCGCTCGAATATCTGCAGGGACTCAACGACAAGTACGAGGAATTCATTTACCGGAAGTACCAAGGCAAAGTTCTGACCATAGAAGTCGACAACCTCGATTTCCTCAACTGCTCCAAAGACTTTGAGTTTATCATCGACAAGATCGACGGACTGCTTTACGGACTTTTCTCATAATGCCCTACGGTCTCTCCCAATATCTCTCTATAGATGGCTCTCATCTCTCTACGGACATTTCTTATAGTGCTCAGCAGACACATCCCATAACACTCTGCGCATAGTTTTCACAACACTCTGCGCATAGTTCTCACAAACAAGGACAATCAAAACAAACGAAGAAAATGCACATAGCAATCGCAGGAAACATAGGAAGCGGCAAGACAACTCTTACGCGCATGCTTGCAAAGCGTTATGGTTGGACACCAAAGTACGAATCTGTGGACTACAATCCATATCTCGAAGATTTCTACGCCGACATGAAACGCTGGTCGTTCAATCTTCAGATCTATTTCCTCAACACACGGTTCAAGGACGTGGTCGACATCTCCAACAGTCAGAAGACAGTGATTCAGGACCGCACCATCTACGAGGACGCCCGCATCTTTGCGCCCAACCTCCATGCTATGGGCAACATGTCCGACCGTGATTTCCAGACCTACAGCGACCTGTTCAATCTCATGATGTCGCTGGTCCGCACCCCTGACCTCATGATTTATCTTCGCAGCACCATCCCCCATCTGATAGCCAAGATACAGAAGCGGGGTAGGGGCTATGAGCAGACCATTCAGATAGATTACCTCAAGGGACTGAACGACAGGTACGAACAGTGGATAGCAGACTATAAAGGCAAACTCCTTGTGATTGATGCTGACAACCTCGATTTTGAAAGCAATTCCCGTGATTTCCAGTCCATCACCGACGAGATTGATGCCCGCCTCTTCGGACTCTTCCCCTACGAAGACCAGAAAGGCTGTAAGTATCCGAAATAAGCCGATGCGCCCATGTCAAAAAAAAACTCGCAAGTTTATTTGCGAGATTTTTTTGTAGTTGCCTTAAATTAGCAGACTAATTTTCGCATACCTGTTTTTAGATTTTTATCGTGCG
>CAVHYP010000069.1:0-9524 GCA_963640465.1 Bacteroidaceae bacterium
GCACCACCGTATTTAATTGATTCACAAACCGGAAGGCTTTCGACAACTGACCACCGGAGTCCTGCAGCTTCGATGCAGTTCTTCATGTCCATGATTGCATCTTCGGTCCACACTTCGCCGTTCTTCACGTCGTGGAGCGCAGTAACAATGCCTTCCACCCCTATCTGCCGTAGCATCTGAAGGGTTATCTTGTCGTTCTTGCCGAACCATCTCCAAGTTTTTTCCATCTTTCTTTTATCTTCTGTTCTTTATTTTGTTTCTTATTGTTGTTCCTTATCTTATTTCTTTTTTGTTGTATTCTTTTGTAATCTTGTATTTATTACATAATTTAATAATCGCTTTCGCCAGTCCTTCCCCACTCCATTACAATGGGTTTTAATTTCTCAGCTTAGGAAAATTTATTTTTCTGACTGGGAAAAAATTTTTCTCTGACCAGAAAAAAAATTCTCGCTGACTGGCATTTTTTCAAGCCTTGTTTGGAGGAAAATTTCTCATGTCAATACCGTCAATCAAATGCCGGTTATTTGATAATTGTAAATCTCCTTGTCATTTTGTATAGCAGAGCCAGCCGTATGATTTAGCCATGCCTACTGCTATTTGCCTCAGCCAAATCTGCCGTTATTTCACAATGATGAATCCGCCGTCGTGCAACAGGTGGATTTTCACCTTCTTAGGGTTCTTTATCTTGAGCTGCGATTTCTGCGGTTCACGGCTGCTGTCGTCAGTGTAGATTGTCACCACGTCGCCTTTCTTCAGGAACTGGGAGAGGTCGAGGGTCTTGTCGCACTCGTCTTCTGCATTGTTGCCTGCGATGTACCATGTCTGTGCATGGCGGCGTGCGAGTATGCAGAACTTGCCCGGGTAGCCGTCGACAAACTGGGTTTCGTCCCATGTGGTCGGCACTTCTTTCATGAAGTCGAGGCTCACCTGTGGTGCCCCACCATCGCTGAACGGACGAAGGTTTTCGGGAGTCAAGGCAAAGTTCTGAATCGGGTTTTGGAAGAGCACTGCCTGTGCAAGTTCGTGTACGTCAGTGGTTTTGCGTGTGTTGCCGCCCTTGTTGCCCTTGCCTAGGTGACGGTTGAGGAATGATCCGCCGAACTCCATGCAGCCCACTGTGTTGCGGATGAACGGATGTGTGGCTGTGTTTGTGGCTTCTTCGTCGCAGAAATGCTGTTGGAAGCAGATGTTCTCGGATGCAAGCACTGCCTCGCTGCCCACATAGTTGGGGTACATGCGTTCCCAACCGCGTGGAATGGTGCAGCCGTGGAAGATGACCATCAGTCCATTGTCGTCGGCATCGCTGAGGATGGCTTCATAAAGTCGCATGGTTTCCTGCTTGTCGCCTCCGAAGAAGTCGACCTTGATGCCTTTCACTCCTATTTTATGCATCCATTTCATTGCCTGCTTGCGCTTTACGGGATTGTCCATGTGGTTCACCGGTCCTTGCTGGATGTCGTTCCAGTAGCCGCTCGAGCTGAACCAAAGGAAGACGTCAACTCCTTGGCTCTGTGCGTATTTCACGAGCTGCTCCATACGGTCCTTGCCGATTTGCGTGTCCCACCAGTTGTCGATGAGCACATACTGATAGTTCATTGACTTTGCCAACTGGATGAATTTCACCTGGTCGTCGTAGTTGATAGAACCGTCTTGCCAAACAATCCAGCTCCATGTGCCTTTGCCGAACTTATAGTTGTTTGCTGTTTCGAAAATCGGCTCCACATTGTCCCATGATGCAGTTGTCTCCACGATTGGCTCGAGGGTCTTGCCCACAGTGAGTGTGCGCCAGGGCGTGGCTCCGGGCAAGGCAAATGCCGGTTCCACTGTTCCGTTGCCGTTGTTCTCTTCTTCCATCGGGAAACTGATGGTGTAGAGTCCGTCGCCCTGCATTTCGCTCAGTCGTGAACCGCAGTAGTGGCTGTCGACTCCGGTCTCGCTCACCAGCACCCATCCGTCGCTGCCGATGCGGAAGAGGCAGGGGAAAGTGTAGCCTTTGCCGTATTGCGAGGGATCTGTCATCGCTGCATCATATTTGTATTCCTCCTCATAACTTGGCTTGGTGCGTTTCCAGCCAATCATCGGGTCACTTTGTGGCGAGAGAAAGGTGGTGGTGACCGATGGGAAGTCGAATCCTGTTGCCTCCTTCAGTATTCTCACGCTTCCGGTCTCCCCTTCTCTCGGAAGTTCGTAGCGGAATGCTATGTCGTTGTTGCTCACGCGGAACGTGACGGTAACTGCTTTCTTGCGATTGGTCTTCAAGTTGACTTTCAACTGGTTGGCAACGTAATGTACGTCGGCAACTTTCGACCGGTTGAGCTTGTACTGCTTGTCTATCCGTGTGCTGTCAGCGCCTTCGAACGTCATGTCCTTCGAATAGTCGCCGGTGTTTGCCACGAATCCAAGCGGAGAGTTCTCCAACATGCGTTTGCCGTCGTAAAGCACTGAGTATACGGGTCTTCCGCTTCTCACGTCGATGTCCACTTTCAGTCGTCCGTCGGGACTGCTGACTGCTGCCACTTGCGCAGTCATCGCCGATGCCTGCACCATCAGAATTCCGGTTCCAAGGAGTTGTAATAGTTTCATATTGCCAATTTATTGGTTTTTAGTCGTTTTGCTTTATATTTTCAGTTTTGTATTGTCGAAAGTTCAGTTTTATCAGTCTTGATTTCAAGCATTACTTCAATTCTTTCTCGTATCACATTCAGCTTCAGTTATTTCACTTTTGCAGTCTTTACTCTGCCTTTCCCTCTATCGGTTGCGGATCGGCATTGAGCAGATCTTTGTATGCCTCAAACGCTTTCTTCAAAATTTCCACTGCTTCGTCCATGGAACAATGGAGTTGTCCTCCGGCTGCATTGAGATGTCCTCCGCCGTTGAAAAACTCGGCTGCAACCTTGTTGGCCGGGAAATCGTCTACTGAACGCAGCGACACGAAGATGCGCGGTTTTTCAGTGTCTTCGCGCATGAACACGGAGAGTCTCATGCCTTTTATCTGCAGCGGCATGTTCACCACCCCTTCCGTATCGCCCTTGAGATAGCGGAAACGCTGGAGCTCCTCGCGCCGGAGAGTGAAGAACGATGCGTGGTATTCGGGGAAAACCTGCAGCTTTTCCGAGAGGATGTAGCCAAGCAGACGGAAGCGAGCCTCAGTGTAGTTGTTGTAAATGAGGCGGATAATCTTGTCCTTGTCGATGCCCTTCTTCAGCAGTTCGGCAAGAATCATGAAAATGTCGGGGTCGTTGGAATTGTAGGAAAACTGCCCTGTGTCGGTGCACATGCCTGCATAGAGGTCTTCGGCACAAGCCTTGGTGATTTGCGACGTGCCGCCGATGGCATCGATGAGACGGAACACCAGTTCACACGTGCTGCTGGCCGACGGATAGGAAATCGTGAGATTGCAGAATCCCTTCTGAGGCTGCAAGTGATGGTCAATCATTATCTTACGGACTTTCGACGCAACTACCAGTCCTTCAAGCTCGTCGAGTCGGCTAGGCTCGTTGAGGTCGAGCACCACCACCAGATCGGCATAAGCGAGAAGCGAGCGGGCTTTGGCACGATGGAAATCGAACTGCACGATGCGGTCAGCATCCTTCATCCAGTGCAGGAAATCGGGAAAATAGTTGGGCACCACCACCGTAGCCATCTTCCCCTTCTTGCGGAGATACTCGTAGAGGGCAAGCGACGAACCGATGGCATCGCCGTCGGGCGACACATGGGTCACGATCACCACATTGCGGCAAGCGTCGAACATGCGCTTTGCCTCTGTCACTTCGTTGTATGATATTTTCTGAGTAAGCATACCTTATTATAAAAAGATTGGCATGAAACCGACCGGCGGTCCCAATTCTGTTTTGAACTGCAAAGATAATACTTTTTCCCAAAACTTCAAGCATAAAACATGCATCAATTCAGAAAACATCAATTTTCTGCCCTACTCCACAAATAAAAACAGCGGTTTGTTTCATCGTTTCGCATAAATTGACTAACTTTGCACGGAAATAGAAACAATAAGAAACGGATTCAGAAGATGATAGTTTCACCATCATTGCTTGCGGCTGACTTCACGCATTTGGACAAAGAAGTCGACATGATCAACCGGAGTGATGCCGACTGGCTTCACCTCGACATAATGGACGGAGTGTTCGTGCCCAACATAAGCTTCGGATTCTCAGTGCTCGAAAGCATCGCACCCATATGCAAGAAACCTATGGACGTGCATCTGATGATTGTACAGCCCGAGAAATTCATCGACAAGCTGGCAAAACTGGGTACTGAATACATCAATGTGCACTACGAAGCTTGCCCCCACATTCACCGTGTCGTCCAGCAGATTCACGGCTGCGGGCTCAAGGCTGCAGTGACCCTCAACCCTGGCACACCCGTCTGCATGCTCGACGACATCATTCAGGACGTGGAGATGGTGCTGCTGATGACCGTGAACCCTGGATTCGGCGGACAGAAATTCATAGCACATTCGCTCGACAAAGTGAAACAACTGAGACAGCTCATCAGTAGAACAGGATCGAAAGCACTCATCGAAGTCGACGGAGGAGTGAACGCCACCACCGCCCCACAACTTGCCCTGGCAGGAGTGGACGCCATGGTTTCGGGCAGCTACATCTTCGGTGCAGAAGACCCCAACGCAAACATCCGATTCCTCAAAGAACTGAAGTAGAACTTTTCCAAAGGACTGAAACAGGATTCTCTCTAAGGACTTAAATCCGATTTCCCAAAGTACAGAAACAAAAAGAAGAACTTACACAACATGAAGAAAATAATATATTTAGCAATCGCACTGGTCGGCATCACTGCAGTCTTCAGCTGCAACGACGAAGAAACCTATGCCGAGATGAAGAAGAAAGAAAAGCATGCAATCGAAAACTTCATCAAGGACAACGACTACACCGGACCCATAACCGTGATTACCGAAAAGCAATTCGCTGAGCAGGACTCCACCACCGACACCACACGCAACGAATTCGTACTGTTTGAAGACGACGGAATCTATATGCAGGTCATCAACCGCGGTGAAGGAAAGTCGATGATAGAAATGTCGAAGGAACAGCCTGACAGCACCGTCAGCAAGAACATACTCTGCCGCTTCCTCGAATACGACATCGAAAGCGCCGAAGTGACAGCAACCAACAAATACAGCTCAAGCATCGTGGACAAGATGCTCTGCAAGTACAAGCACCGCGGACGTTCATACACAGCCTCATTCACCTCGGGCATGATGCTGTCCACCTATAGCAGCGCCACAGTACCATCCGGCTGGTTGAAACCACTCGACTATATCCGCCTCACAAAAAATTCAGGACGCATAGCCAAAGTACGACTCATCGTCCCACATTCGTCCGGCACCAGCAACGCACAAGGTTACGTGCTGCCAATGTACTACGAGATAAGCTATCAGTTGGCAATCAACGAGTAAGACGAAACGGGATGATTCTGCACTGAACGGTTGAAAAGAAGGTTTCAGCAGTGAACAACTAAACGGAAAACTTCAGCGGTGAACATCTGAGCGAAAAATTTCAGCATTGAAGTTGAAAGTCAAAGAAACACAGTTGGGTTCTGCAAAAGCAAGGGCTTGAAAACAGAAAGCCCCTACCCTTTTGAAACGGATTCCCGACAAAGTGAATGAAAATATCTATTAAACAAAACATACAGACAATGAGTCTTATAAAGTCAATATCAGGTATCAGAGGAACCATAGGCGGACGATCCGGAGAAGGGCTTAACCCACTCGACATCGTAAAGTTTACTGCCGCCTATGCCACACTTATACGCAAAACCACAAAAGTGGAAAGCAACAAGATTGTAGTAGGACGCGACGCACGCATCTCAGG
Organism: Bacteroidaceae bacterium; assembly: GCA_963640465.1. GTDB lineage: Bacteria > Bacteroidota > Bacteroidia > Bacteroidales > Bacteroidaceae > Colivivens. The sequence continues at coordinate 5,847 of CAVHYP010000069.1, forward strand.
CGAGATGGTGAAAGACGTCGTGTGCGGAACTCTCCTTGGAATGGGATTCGACGTGGTCAACATCGGACTGGCATCAACCCCAACCACAGAGATTGCAGTCACCATGGAAGGAGCTTGCGGAGGCATTATCATCACTGCCAGCCACAACCCTCGCCATTGGAACGCACTCAAACTGCTCAACAACCGGGGCGAATTCCTCAATGCAGCCGAAGGCAACGAAGTGCTTGACATTGCCGAACGCGAAAACTTCAGCTTTGCCGATGTCGACCACCTCGGACACTACCGCGAAGACGATACCTACAACCAGCGACACATCGACCTCGTGCTCAACCTACCCCTCGTCGATGTCGACGCAATCAAGAGCGCACAGTTCCACGTGGCTTTCGACTCAGTCAACTCCGTAGGAGGCATCATCCTGCCAATGCTGCTCAAGCAACTGGGTGTGGAGAAGATTACACCGCTCTACGAAGAACCGACAGGAGACTTCCAGCACAATCCCGAACCACTCGAGAAAAACCTTGGCGACATCATGAACCTCATGAAGCAAGGAAACCACGATGTCGGCTTTGTGGTTGACCCCGATGTCGACCGACTGGCAGTAATCTGCGAAAACGGACAGATGTATGGCGAGGAATACACACTCGTGACTGTGGCAGACTACGTCCTCAGCATCACACCGGGCAACACCGTCAGCAACCTCTCATCCACCCGCGCCCTCCGTGATGTCACCGACCGCTACGGAAAGCAATACAATGCAGCTGCAGTGGGCGAAGTGAACGTGGTGGCAAAGATGAAAGAAACCAATGCCATTATCGGCGGAGAAGGAAACGGCGGAGTAATCTATCCCCAGGCACACTACGGACGCGATGCTCTCGTTGGCATTGCCCTCTTCCTCTCCCATCTCGCACACCTCGGAACCACAGTCAGCGAACTGCGGAAGACTTACCCCGAATATCAGATTGCGAAAAACCGCATCGACCTCGACCCGTCAACCGACGTTGACGCAATACTCAAGAAAGTGAAGGAAATGTTCGCAACCGACAGCAGCGTCAAAGTAAACGACATCGACGGCGTGAAGATTGACTTTGCCGATAAGTGGGTTCACCTCCGCAAGTCAAACACCGAGCCTATAATCCGAGTCTACAGCGAAGCAAGAACCATCCAGGAAGCCGACGAACTCGGAAAGAAGATCATGGATGTGGTCTATTCGATGAGATAAAAGACGCGTAGCTTGTTCATGAGGTAAAAGCAACGTGTAGCCTGTCCAATGAGATGGAGCGCGTCTTCTATTAAAAAATGGAAGCAATACATTGCCTGTCTATGAGACAGACGTAAGATAAAGAGTCAGCCTTGATCTGTTGGACTTACCCCTCAGATTAAGGCTGTTCTTAAAATTACCACTGCAGAATTATTGCCCAATCAGAATCTACTTCACATTCAGATCCGGTGTTAAACCATCTGATAAGGGAAATCAATTTTTTGCAGGAAAGATTCGATGTCGGGACTGAATCGGTTTCCGCCAGTCACACAAACAAGCATCAGGCATCCGCCCAGTGCAAACATCATCCTCTTGCGGATTTGCTTGTAGATGGTGCGGCGTGCATGGGCACTGCGCATGTAAGCACTTGTATCCGAATTGTACATCAATGGATAAACACGCTCACGAATCATCCTTTCGGCAGTGTTCTTGTCCAGATAAACAAAGTGAGGACGGCATTTTTTTACACATTTCAGCATCGTGCCCGATGAAGGACGGGTGCCAGCCAACGTGAGATGGGCACCGATGGAGAACGCAGCCAGCACGTCAGTAGCGTCGATGCAACTGTTGTTGGCAAGGAACAAAGACGGAATTCTAGAGTGACGCAGACTCTCATACCGGTTTTTGATGCCACGGGCAGCCTTTATCACGTCGCTCACCCTCACCGTCTCAAATTTCAGTTCGTCGTTTCCAAGAAACTTGCGCCAAGCCAAGTCCTTGGTATAATCAATCATAATGACATCGGAGAGAGAGAAGTCGCACACACTGAAATCAGCAGGAGCCTCACCTCTCATATTCGTAAAGTCCTTGTCCAGTTCAATCGAGTCGAAGTCGAGGATGGCATTTGATTCAGCCATAAGACACGACCTCGTCTCATCGTCCACACCATCGGGAATGACAACAGCAACCGCACCGTAAGTGACAGCACCCACCAGCTTGATTGCCCACTCGGCAGTTCCCTCGTTGGTCACAAGAACCCGGTCGTGAGCACCGATGCCATGCTGATCCAGCAACTGATGGATATACACAATTCCTTCAGTCAGCTGACAATAGTTCAAGTCCTCACCTATCGTGTAATTGGTAAGAGCCGTTTCCTTACCATTAAACTTAAGCAAATTCTTTACTCCTTTCATCTTTCAATTGTTTTATACGTTTATGTTGTTGCCTTAATATTTACTATATATTTACTGCTGCTTTATATATTGTTACTGCGTTGTTTACTTATTTACAATGTTTGCTACTACTCAGTGTTACTTGTATTGTTGACTTCAGCCATTGTTTCTGTTCACTCCAGCCGCCACATTGCTTTATTCGTTTGCGTCAGCTCTTTTGCCCTTACGCCCTCTCTCTTCAATTGAAAAGAGAATTGCACACATGCGCCAAGCTTTTGCACTGCAAAGTTACGAATTCACCTCTGTTGGGACAAATAACAATGACTGAAATAAAAAATATGTGGTGAATCAGCAACTTTTGGGATAAAAGCAGTATATTTGTGACGAAAATCACGATGAATTCATTTCGTCCCACACAGGCAAAAGAGGAAAATCATGACCAGAATATCGCACACATTCTATAGATTCGGCACACAGATGCTCTACATCATGATGCTGCCATTGTCCTTCATCGTATTTGCATTGGTTTACCGCCCGTTCGATGTCGACACATTTCTAGATATGGGCGAAGGACTCTACCCTTTCAATATCACGATGATCACCTGCATCGTGCTGGTGGTTTTGCTCATCACCCGGCTTTCCCTCTATTTCTGCCGCCATCATCTCAACCTGTCCGAAGGATGGTACATCTTCTGGTGCGTTTGCGAAGTAGTGATAATCGCACATTTCGTGACCCTCTACATGTGGCTGATGCTGGGCAAGAAGATGCTGTATCTTGAAGTACTGGCAGAGTCACTCGAGATGATTGCCCTCATCCTTGTGTTCCCATACGTCATCATTTGGCTTTCCTTACGCATCGTGGACCTCAAGAAACTACCGGAGCAAACGGCAGAGCAGAAAATAAGGTTCTCCGACGACCGTAACAACATAAAACTCGTTGTCCTTGCTTCCAGCGTCCTTTACGTCTCGGCCGAGGAAAACTACGTGAACATCTTTTACACGGAGAAAGACAAGCTCCGCAAGTTCGTCCTCCGCAACACGATGAAGAACATCGAGCAACTATGCTCGCGCAACGGCTTGCTCAGATGCCACCGCTCTTACTACATAAACAAGAACCATGTCAGTTCAATCCGCAAAGACAAGGACAACATAATCGTTGCCGAACTCGACTCCTCCGAAAAAATCCACATCCCAGTCAGCCGACGCTACTACGACGACCTGTCCCATCTAATATAAGGTAAGGGCATCACCTTCAATTTTAATTCTAATATATCATTGTCAATTTGCCGTATACACTTTGCGCCGTAT
>CAVHYP010000070.1:0-7852 GCA_963640465.1 Bacteroidaceae bacterium
CAACTGTCATGGTATTCTATTTCATTAATATTTACATGGTATTAATATTCAGTGGCTTGCAGATTTTATTAAGATATTTTGTGTGACAATGATAGTTGTGACAGTTATTTTTAAGGCACCCCTACATTTACACATTTCTGCCTTTTTCTATATAACTATCTAATTATTAATTATATAAACTATATAAGTCAGGAGAAAGCCAATATATGGGTACCTTATTTTTTTACTGTCATACTGTCACAACTGTCATGGGCAAGGCAATTCGAGGCTTTTCGAATGGAAATAAGTGAAAGTTTTTTCTCCTGCATTATTCAGCCATCCAGGTCTGCACCATCCGATTATTCAGGTATGCACTATTTGATTATACGAACCTCGCCTGTCCTGAAGTTTATCTGGAATTCTTCGTGATAAGTGAAGTCGCACTTGCCGTCTTTGAATGTGATGGGAAAGATGATGGTCTTGGAATTGGGAAGATCGGGGTCCATCCATCTGTCGCCCACATAAAGATAGGTTGTTTGCTTCGTGCCTTTGACGGTGAGGATGGAGGCTGCCTGTGTGTCGAAAGCAATACGGTCGCCTATGTTGGTGAGTCCGCTCCAGTCTGTCGTCATGTGACGGGATGTTGCCAACTTGCATTGGTTGGGATCCCAGCCTGTGCATGCCGACGACAACATGTAGTAGATGCCGTCCACTTTCACTATGGCTGGTGCCTCACGTCGCTGCCCCTTGAACAGTTGCTGACATTCTACCGCATCCAGATAGTCGTCGGAAAGACGGAAGAAACCCAGGTGTTGGTTTTCCTCGATGGTTGAGATGAAGTAGGCTGTGCCGTCGTCGTCCACAAACACATTGCAGTCACGGCTCTTGATGCCAAGCGGGCGTTCACCCTTGTGAAAAGTGTAAGGACCGGCTATCTTGTCGCTGTAGAACACTCCTGCCTCGCTTGCTCCGTAGTTTTTGCCTTCCCAGTGGCACCAGACCACGTACTTGCCTGTGCGCTTGTTGTACATTATCTTCGGCCGCTCGATGAAGCGTTCCTTGCCCAGTTGCGGATGGGAGACTCCGTTTTCAATGATTTTGCCCTCGAATTTCCAAGTCTGAAGGTCTTTGGATGAATACATGTTGACATCCGGATTCCATGAATGGCTTCGGTCTTCGCCTATCATATACCATGTGTCGCCCACCTGCAGAAAGCCTGCTCCGTGTGCCTGTACCACGTTGCCGTCGGTATCGTACCACAGTCCTCCATTCTTGATTGTCACCCATTTGCCCGATTTTGCCACGGCGCACATTGACAGTAGCAATAGGGCGAAGAAAATCTTTATCCTGTTCATTTCTGTTCGTTTTAGTTTGATTGGTGGGCAAAGTTACAATTTTCCTCTTGATTTCACAAGCGAATAAAGTCTCTTTTCGCAGTCCGGGCTAAACAAAATTCACTTCAATCCGGATTTGCAAGCCAGTTTCGGAGGAAATGGCAGTGAGAAACATTCTCATTCATAGAGTTTTTTGTATATTTGCGCTCAGATTATCACAAATGCGTATGAAGAAGAGTTTATTATATCTGCTATGTGGGCTTTGCAGCTTGCAGGTCTATGCCGATGTTCCGCCAAGAGACCGTTTGCTTGGCAAGCAGGGCGAGGCATGGGTGAGTCAGGGCAACGACCCCGAGAAGTACGACTACAGTGCTTTCAAGGAAGTTGCCGGCCTTGACGGGAACAAGGGACTGCAGAGTGGAACAAAAGTTCGGCGAGTGGGAAGCCAGGCAACTGCACCGATGCGGGCAAAGGGAAGTCCGAAGGTGCCGGTGGTGCTGGTGCAGTTCAGTGACCTTGCGTTCTCTGTCGACAGCACTGCAGCTGGAGTGAACAACTATTACTATAAGTTCTGCAACGGAAACATGGACGGCACACTCTACGGCGGCGACAAGGGCTATGGTTCTGTGCGCGACTATTTTGTGCAGCAGAGCGACAGTCTATTCCTTCCCGAGTTCGTGATTATAGGTCCGGTAATCTTGCCCGAAAACTATGCGTATTACGGAAAGAATGAGAATGGCAAGAAAGACGTCAATATAACTGATTTCTTCAAGCAGTCGGTGGCAGAGGCACAGAAGCTAGAGGACAACTGGGACCAGTTTGACAACGACAACGATGGCGTGGTCGACATGGCCTACTTCATCTATGCAGGTGAGGGTGAAAACGCACAGACCGACCCAAATACGATTTGGCCGAAGGAGATGTCCACCACTTCATCGATTGGCGGAGTCAATCTCTCGTGCTATGCAGCATGCAACGAGCTGTATGGTGGAGATCCCGATGGAATCGGTGTGATGTGCCACGAATTCAGCCATGCGCTCGGTTTGCCCGACCTCTACGATACGGAGGGTGACAATTATGGGCTCGACTACTGGGACCTGATGGATGCAGGTTGCTATTGCCGCAATGGCTACTGGCCATGCGGATACAGCAGCTATGAGAAAGATTTCATGGGATGGAAAGAACTGGTGAACCTTGAATACAATAAGGAGTGCGACCTCGAACTTCTCCCCTTGAGCGAAGGCGGCTGCGGCTACAAGATTGTCAATCCGGAGAACGAGAAAGAATGTTACGTGCTTGAAAACCGTCAGAACACAGGATGGGACACATATATCGGACGTGGCACAAAATCCTTCAAGAGCCATGGAATGCTGGTGATGCATGTGGACTATATCTACAACCGGTGGAGTTCAAACAGTGTGAACACCAGTTACGTGCATCCTGGAGTGAGCATCGTGCCAGCCGACAACGAACTCCTGTCGCTCTATGCCATTGCCGACGATGAGTATGCAAGATGGAAACAGTCAACGCAGGGCGACCCCTTCCCTGGATTCACAGGCAGAACCTCGTTGTTGTCGAACGAACAGCCGGTGTACACCGACTCCAAATATCTGCACCAGCCACTGACAAACATCGTGGAGCATGACGACGGCAAGGTGACACTGACCGTATGCCGCTTTGCAGACGCAGACGCCAACGGAACAGTTGACACGCAGGACGTGCTCAGCGTGTATAACTGCATCAGTACATCCGATGCCTACTCTCCCTTCATGCCAGAGGACATGAACACCGACGGGGTGGTCGACACCCAAGACGCATTGGGCATTTACGACTACATACAACAGCGCTGAAAAGGTCACAGAGCAAAGAAAAGAGGGGATAAATGCGGCAGGCAAACAAAAAAGTTTGAAAAAATTTTGCCGTATCAAACAGAACATCTATATTTGCACCAAACAAAATAGAAACAAAACTTAGCGGGGATATAGGATCGATTGGGATACTCATCAAATTATATCGAAAAACCGAGACGGTTTTGTGTGTCAATGGCGGGCCACGCCCTGTTCGCAGGGTAACCTTGAGTCAGTGGATTACAACGATGCATAAACCCTCAAATCTTGTAAGACTCGGAGTTTCATCACATCTCCTCCCCGCTTTTTTTTCATATAAAGGCGGCAATGACCATGTTGCCCCGATGACAAACAAAACAGGAAGAACCCTAGAGAGGCAAACACCGACCTCCAGCCCACGATAGGGGTTTCCCTATTCTTTTTAGGAGATTTGCTTCAGTGGGCGTGAATCCGAATGTTTACCTTTGCAGCGTGATAGATTTTCAGTAAAGAATTCAAGAATCAAGACTATAAAAATATAAAGGTATGAACAGTAAATTATTTCTCACATTAGCTTTATCCTTGTCGGCTACGTTCGCAGTGCAAGCACAGGATGATGATGACCTTTACTTCACACCGACAAAAAAAAGCCAAACTACAACTCCTGTAAGCAAGCGCTCATCGTATGCTCAGGACAGATATGCCGGTTCGTCAGGCAATGCCTCATCACGGACCTTCCAGGTTTACAACGGCAACAGCAGAAACGACGATGAATACAACCGCCGCTATTCCGGCTATGCAGGTTCATGGCAGACGGGCAGCATCGATTCGCTGTCGGCTGACTCACTGGATGCAGAAATGGAATATGTGGATTCATCTCAGGGCTATGACCTCGAAGATCCGGAATGCGACTATGCCTATTCACGCCGCATCCTCCGTTTCCACAGTCCCCGTTTCGGATTTGCCATAAGCAGTCCCTACTATTGGGATTTGGTGTATGGATGGGGTGTTTATGATTATCTCTACGACCCCTATTACGATTATTTCTACGACCCGTTCTACTGGTCATGGGGATGGGGGTTCGGTTGGTCGTACAGACCATGGAACGCATGGTATGGTCCAATATGGGGCTGGTCGTATGCTCCTCACGGATGGCACAACTGGGGCGCTGGTCCTATGTGGCACGACAATGGTCCTGGCATGAGATACACTGGCAGAGGATTTGGCGGTGGCAGATTTGCAGAAAACCGTTTCGTGGCAAGTTCTGCAAATAGAACAGGTTCGCGTGCCTTCAACTCAGCCAACGGATCACGTAACGTAGTAAGCGGAAACACCGGTACAAGAACTTTCAACACACGCAACAACGGCAGAACCGGTATATTCACAACAGCAAGTTCCTCTGACCGTACAAGAACCAATATGAATACAGGCAGTTCAAACCGCACAGCCAACCGTTTCTCTACAAATACGCGTAATTCAGATACCCGTACTTCAGACAGAAGCACTTACACGACCAACAGCCGGAATTCCTACAACAGTCGTGATTCCTACAACAGCCGGAATGGAAACGTAAGTAGCCAGAATCAGAATTCTACACGCAACATGCAGAACAACGGAACCCGGACAGTGAATACACGCAATGTCAATACCCGCAACACAGTGGTAAATACAAGGAATACAAACAGCTCAAACAACACCCGTACAGTGAGCACCCCAACCCGAAGTTCAAATTCATCTTACACTCCAACCCGAAGTGCAGGCAGCGGAAGTAGCTTCAGCGGTGGTGGACGTTCCGGAGGCAGTATCGGTGGCGGCAGCTTTGGCGGAGGTTCACGTGGAGGCGGCACAGGACGCAGATAACAGGCAGGGCAGCAAGAATGAAAAGGCTCAGCAATGAGCTGTGAGAATGAAAGACAAGGCCCGGCAATGAGCTGTAAGAATGAAAGACAGGGCTCGGCACCAAGCTGCCAGAAAGCAAATGGCTCGGCGATGAGCAAAAGAGTAAAACGAATAAACAGAAAAGACAATGACTAATAAGATTTTTATTTTGGCATCAGCAATGGCTGTGAGTGCATCGGCATCAGCCCAAGACTCTTATGATGCGGCAAACTTCGCAACTGGAGACTTGAATGGTACTGCCCGCTATGTTGGTATGGGTGGCGCTCTTGGAGCACTCGGAGGCGATATCTCCGTGATGAGTTCCAACCCTGCAGGTACTGCAATGTATAAGAAGGCAGACGCATCCTTCACATTCAGTGCTGTGATAGGGAACAAGGGTGTTCTTGGACACGATGGCACCCGCATGTCAATCGACAATGGCGGTGCAGTGTTTGCATGGAACATAGATGACGACGACAGCCCAATAAAATACGTGAACTTCGGTATCAACTACACCAAGCACAAGAATTTCCTCTACAACATGGACTCATACGTTGACAATCTTTACGACGTAAGCGGCAGTCCATACTATTCACAGACATATCAGATTGCTAATATGGCAAACACTGCATTGAGTGTGGATGCCTTTGACAGCAGAAACTACCTGGCTGGAGCACTTCCTTCAATGTCAACTACAGCAGGAAACAAAACCGAATATGGACTTCTGTGGGAAACCTATAATGAAAGCGACAATAAATTGGTAGGTTTTGATGGCGTTGCAGCCCAAGACGCAGCATTGCGCAAGTCCACTTATGGAGGCATCGATGAGGCAGACGTGAACTTGTCGTTCAATATTGACGACAGATTCTTCGTTGGAGCATCAGTGGGAGCTTACGACATCAACTACAACCGTGAGAGTTTCTACGAAGAGTTGGGAAACGACGGCACTCCTTATGATTTCAGCAACTGGTACATCACCGATGGAACCGGATACGACGTGAAGTTGGGCTTCATTTGTCGCCCTATCGAGAATTCACCTTTCCGCTTCGGTTTCATGGTTCATTCTCCTATCTGGTATAAGATGACAGATACAAACGGTTCTACGCTCTACCTCAATGATTCATATCTCAGCCAGGTGAATTACGACCCATTCGATTATGACTACCGCACACCTTGGTCATTCGGCGGAAGTTTGGGCTACACAGTAGGCAACTACTTCGCTATTGGTGCCGAGTATGAGTTCCAGGATTTGTCTTCTGCCCATTATTCAATCGACGGACATGAAACCAACTACCTGCGTCAGGCAAATCAATATATCAGAGAGAACCTGAAGGGACAGCACACATTCAAGATTGGTATGGAGGTGAAACCGATCAATTCATTCAGCATCCGTGCCGGCTACAATTTCGTATCTTCTCCATTCAAGAACAATGCATACAAGTATCTTGCATACGACAGCCCATTGACAGAGACCGACTACACCAACTGGAAAGCAACAAACCGCTTCACATTCGGCCTTGGCTACAGATATAAGGGTGGTTACATCGACCTTGCCTATCAGTTGTCCAGCACCAAAGGCGATTTCTATGCCTTCTATGACAACTCTGATGACTATGGACAGATAAAGCCTACAGAAATCAAGAACGACAGAAGCCAGGTCATGTGTACTATAGGATTCCGCTTCTGATAAGTGAGATTCTTTTTCTGGCAAGTAGGATTCGATCCTAATAAGCAGGATTCATGGAATACCTCTTTTGACAAGTAGAACTCTGATTCAGACAAGTAGAATTCCTCTTCTGAAAGACAACAATAAGGCAAGATAACAAAACACAATAAACCTCTATAACGAGACATGGCATTGCGACGCAACGTTGCAATGCCATGTTTATTTTCAGTTCTATACGAACGCTTGTCTGCAGTTCAGCAAAACCAATACGACGCCAGCTGAATTCTTGCTGAGTACACTCCTTGCTGATTACCTCATTTGCAGACTACTTATTTGCAGATTACTCTACGCTCTATTACTTTTACTTAACCAAATGCTCACTTTGCCGACTACTTACTATGCAATCATTTCCTTGGCTTTTTCAATGGCGAGCGTGATGTGCGGTTGGATACAGTCTGCACCAATCTGTTTGTCTACTCCATACTTGATGAGAGTCTGCTGTACTTTAACGTTCACACCCGACAAGATGACGTGTATGCCACGCTTCTGAGTTCTTTCGCAAAGGTTCTTCAGGTTATTGACACCGGTTGAGTCCATGAACGGAACACGACGCATACGTATTATACGCACCTTAACAAACTTGTCTCTTGTGTTGACCAACTCCTCGAATTTATTTGCCAAGCCAAAGAAGAACGGACCGTTGATTTCGTAGACCTCCACACCCATGGGAATATCCAGCGACTCGATGTCATCGGGATTTACAACTTCGCTGTTTTCGGTTGCCAGCAACTGTTCTTCCTCCACTACATTGATGGACGAAGTTTCCATTACGCGGCGTACGAACAGCATGATGGCAAGTACAATTCCCACTTCGATGGCTACAGTCAGGTCTACGATGACTGTGAGGAAGAATGTGATGAGAAGCACTGCCACATCCGACTTGTCGCCATGCAGCAGGTATTTGAATGTACGCCACTCGCTCATGTTGTATGCCACCATCACCAGTATTGCAGCAAGGCACGACAGGGGGATGTAGATGGCGTATGGCATGAGGAAGAGGTAGATGAGAAGCAGTACTGCTGCATGTATCACTCCTGCCAAAGGCGATTTTCCTCCATTGTTGATGTTTGCCATGGTGCGGGCAATGGCACCGGTGGCAGGGATTCCTC
>CAVHYP010000071.1:0-4000 GCA_963640465.1 Bacteroidaceae bacterium
GCAGGCAAGGCTGGTGCAGAAGGCATCTACAACATCGCTGGTCAGAAACTCAATGCATTGCAGAAAGGTCTGAACATCGTTGACGGCAAGAAAGTTTATGTCAAGTGATAGAAACTTGCCAAGTATAGGAAAGTTCATGTCAAGTGATTGGACTACAACAATCCAACGATTGGATCAGACCAGTCAAGTGATTGGACTACACTAATAATTAAAATATCTGATATTGAGTGTCCGCAGCCATCGCCTGCGGACACTTTTCTTCACACTACTCTATTTTGAGTATTTGCCACCTCACAAAATCATCGTAACTTTGCACCGGTTTTAGGAATAAGAGACAAACTATTTTAGGATAAAGAGCAAAGAAACTACTTCAAGACAAAGAGTAAAGAGACTGTTTTAGGATAAAAGATAAATAAAGTATATGAAGAAAATTCTACTCTCAGCGCTGATGCTCACATCAGCAACACTCATGATGGCACAGAGCCATGGTGCAATGACATTCGCAGGAAAGTCAAGTTTCTATATCACAATGATGGGCACAGCCTCAGGCAATACCGAAGTGGAGTCCGATACCGTGCTGTTTGCAATGAACAACACCACAAGCGGAAGCATAACCATCCCGTCAATGGCATACAGCAGCGAAATGGTCATCCCATCATTCACTATCGACAATGCGGCATTTACATTCGACTATGCCAACATGACAACAACCTTCGACGACCAGACATTCTCAACCACAGTCACAGTCGACGGACAGGAGAAGCAGATAACAGGAACATCGCTCACCGGAAAGTACAATCACTCCGAAAACATGCTTGACATCACCGTATCATTCACCTACGGTTCAATGCCATTCCCACTGACATACCACATTGCCGGCTACTATGTCAAGGCATACACCGATGACCTCGACGTAGTGGTAGGTAACATGTTCAAGTACTATCCAAGCAAGCAAGTGACATACAATGTCCGCACATACACAGAGAACGACACAACCAAACTCGATGTTGAAGTACCAACATACCAACTCGAGAACACAGTGATGGGTACACTCACAATCGGAACCTACACTGTCAAGGGTCTGACCTACGACGAGGAGAAAGGCGGTTACTATCGTGACTACATGAACGACGGACTCTCCCTCTACTTCAGCAACGGCGGCACAATGAACGACAACTACAAGTTCTCTGCAGGCACAATGCTCGTAACAGTTGAGAACGGAAAGGTGACAAACATCATCAACACCTTCAAGCCAGGTGCAATGCCATTCGATATCGTCAGCACCTTCCCTGGTTCATTCGCTTCATCAATCTCCGACGTGAAGAGCGAACAAGCAGAAGCCGATGGTAAAGCCTACAACCTTGCAGGACAGCAAGTGCCAGCCAACACACGCGGAATCGTAATCATCAACGGCAAGAAATATCTGAACAAGTAATCTGCAGCCATGTGCAGATGCGTGGGATGGCCGCAGAAGTATAGAACGGACGCAGTACACGCCACAAGCAGAAGCACAAAACAAAGATTACTTGCATAAACAAGATACAGATTATAGATAAGGATAAAGACACATACAACAAAGAATGAAATCAAGAGTTTCACTGATCATGCTGGGAGTAATCACACTACTCTCAGCATGTGAAGGTTTATTCGAGGACATATACGACCAGCCAACGGACACTGCCTCCAAGCAGACCGTGGAAGGACAACTCTATGTCGATGCATCGAGTTGGACCTACTGGCACTACATCGACCTGCAGTCAGTGACCGACAGTCTGATTGCTGACAGCACCTACAACCCCTCGTCAGCATTCCAGACCTATGAAATCCCCTCTACCCTGCAAGGCATGGAAGACGGGAAGAGCGGAATCTATACCTACTGGTACGATGTGTATGGCAAAGGGATAAGCAAAAATGAATTCAGGTCGTACTCCCCAACTGATGCACAGACAGAGCCTGCCTCATGGACTTTTGCAGTACACAGAAACAACGTGCGTGTGAATGGCATCGGTGTGTTCGAGACCAACTACACAACCCTTGACTCCATTCCGTCCGACACATCCGTCTTCAGCAAACTTACATTCACACCCGACCAGTGGAACGAGACTGACGTATGGATCATTCAGGCACAGATGCTGTCCGGACTCATCGGCAACCAGGGGATAAGCGCAAACAGCGTGTTGTCCAGTTGGATAAAAGTCGACATACCTCCAATGCCGCCCTCATTCACACTCAACAACCATGTATTTATCGTCAAACTCCACGACGGAACCTATGCAGCCCTGCAACTTGAGAACTACCAAAGCGCATCGGGAGTGAAATGCTGTCTAACTATAAACTACAAGTATCCGATATGATAAAGGGAAACATCAGAGTCTCATTGCCAGTTATTGCAGCCCTCACTGCAATGCCTGCAATGGCACAGAGCAACAGCCTGGAAGATTCACTGTACGCAGCATACTTTAATCTTAACGATGTGGTGGTAGTCGGGACACGTACTCCCAAACTGCTCAAGGACACGCCTATCCAGACACGACTCATCACATCCTCCGACATCGAGAAGTCGGACGCCACAAACATAGAAGACCTGCTGCAGCAGGAGATGCCTGGCATCGAGTTTTCCTATTCCCAGAACCAACAGGTTCACCTCAACTTTGCAGGCTTCGGCGGTCAGGGCGTGCTGTTCCTCGTCAATGGCGAACGTCTCGCAGGCGAAACCATGGAAGATGTGGACTTCACCCGTCTGAACCTCGACAATGTGGACCACATAGAGATAATCAAAGGTGCAGCCAGTGCACTGTATGGCAGCAATGCTTGTGGAGGAGTGATCAACATCATCACCAAAGAAGCAAAGAACCCGTGGACACTCAATGTCAACGGACGGCTTGCTCGCCACAACGAACAGAGGTACGGAGGATCGTTCGGACTGAGCAACAAAGTGCTGAGCAACATGCTGTCGGTCAACCACACGACCACAGACAACTACGATGTGCACAGTGCTGACAATCCTGCAACACGTGTGGTGTCAACCATCTACGGAGGACTCACATGGAACGTGAAAGACCAGTTGACCTACAAGCCTGCAGACAACCTCAAGATTGTGGGCAGGGCAGGCTATTTCTTCCGCCAACTCACCCGCACCGCCGACACACCCGAGCGCTACCGTGACTTCTCGGCAGGTTTGCGCAGTATTTGGGACATTTCACAGAATGACAACGTGGAAGTTTCGTATTCGTTCGACCAGTACGACAAATCCAATCTCTATCGCATCACCAACCTCGACGTGCGCAAATACAGCAATGTGCAGAACATATTCCGCGGACTCTACAACCACAGTTGGGACAACGGCAACATCCTCACATTCGGTGCCGACTACATGCACGACTATCTCATGAACACCAACCTCGAGGGCAGATCAAGGAAGCAGGACTCCTTCGATGCGTTCACACAATTCGACTGGGTGCTGGCCCAACAGTGGGAGATTGTCAGTGCATTGCGCTACGACTATTTCTCAGATGGAAGCAACTCACGCGTGACACCAAAGATAACTGCACGCTATCAGCCACAACGCAATCTCAACATCCGTTTCGGCTACGGCATGGGATTCCGCGCACCGACACTGAAAGAGAAATACTATAACTTCGACATGGCTGGCATTTGGATAATCAACGGCAATCCTGATCTCAAGGCAGAGTTGAGCCACAACTTCAATCTCTCAGCCGACTACACCAAGGGACACTTCAACTTCACACTCAGCACATACTACAACAGCATAGAGAACAAACTCACTACCGGACTGCCCTACTACCAACCTGGCAACGACAAGCAACTCTACCTCGACTACATCAATCTCGACAACTTCTCCATCTATGGTGGCGAAGCGACAGTGCAAGCATACTGGAACAACGGCATCAGCGGACGACTTTCTTACTCCTATACCCACGAACACCTTGCACACGACAAGGGCGGGAACACTATCAACAGCCAATACATCCCTGCCCGC
>CAVHYP010000071.1:4010-7721 GCA_963640465.1 Bacteroidaceae bacterium
CGCATCGACTGGGACAAGCAGATAAGCAAGAACTACGGAATCCGACTGTCCGTCAACGGACGTTTCCTCTCCGGAGTCGACAACTACGAATACGTGGACTACTACGACATCAGCAAAGGTTCAGTAAAGGTAAGTTATCCTGCTTACACACTGTGGAAACTGTCGCTTGTACAACGATTTGGCAAGGCAATCCGCCTCACGGCAGCAGTCGACAACATTTTCAACTACAAGCCCAAGTACTATTACCTTAATTGTCCTCTGACCGACGGTGCGAACTTCATGGTAGGACTTAACATAGATGTAGACAAACTGTTTTAAACACCAAACCTATGACACAACAAAAGACATATATCTGGAAGACCCTCGGTGCTTTCTTTCTCGTACTCCTCACAATGCCATTAGGCCATGCCCTCATGATTCTGATGGAACGGTTCATGCAACCCACAATGTTGCACTACAGCGCTTTCCTTCTCGGCCTGGCCGGTTTCATGCTCACTATATACGGAGTGTTCGTCAAGGGCGACACACGCCAAACCCTTTGCGGACTGTTCGGCGGACTGCTGTTCTGGACCGGATGGGTGGAATTCCTGCTTGGCTACTATGCCCAGCGCTACGGAGTGCATTGTGACCTTGTGGGCGATGGTATCGTGCAGACCACAACCACCTATGTGAACGGCATCGGAGTGAACCACGAATTTCTTATAAACGGCACACCGTTGGAGGACTTCACCCGGGCGGAACTGAAAGCAATCAGAGGCAGTCGTCCCGAATACCTCATCATGCCGTCCAGCTTCGGTTTCTTCATGATGTTCGCCCTCATCTACATCTTCAGCGTACGCACCGGCTGCAATGCCATCAACTGGTGTCAGAAACACTTGTTCGGCAAGAAGCGCGACATCATTGTGGTGCGGCCGATGACTCACCACACCAGCATCGTCACATTCATGGAACTCAATACCATGATGTGGATGCTCTACCTTGTGCTCATGTTCTGCTACGACCCCGTATTCCTTGGCGACAGCCATCCCGTGACTTTGGCAGTGGCAGTAGCATGCCTCGTGGGTTCGTTCTTCATGTTCAAGCGCGAGATAAAGATACAGGCATGGGGCGCCAACATCCGGATGGCAATAGCAACCGTCATCGTGTTCTGGACCTTCGTCGAAGTGATTGCACGCAATGGATTCCTCAAGGAGATATGGGTGGCGCCGCTCGAACATCAGGCTGAGATGTGGAGCATCCTCGGCACATTCATTGTCCTAGCCCTATTCCTCATAATCTATTCAAGAAAGAAGACAAAGTGAAACGACAGACCTGGAAGAAATACCACAAGTGGTTGGGCATCGGCTTCTGTTTCTTCACCCTCATGTTTGCCGTGTCGGGAATCATCCTCAACCACCGCCACATGTATGGAAAAGTGAACATAAGCAGAAACTGCCTTCCCCAGCAGTTTCAGTTCCACAACTGGAACAACGGACTACTGCGTGGCACCCTGCACTACAACGACAGTATCATAGTGTATGGTACAGGAGGAATATATCTTGCGAACCAGTCTGCCACCACATACTATGATTTCAACCAAGGCTTGCCCAAAAGTGCCGACTCACGCAACATAAGAAGTGTGGTGCAAACCAAGGACAGTACATTGTTCGCAGTAGCGCCCTACGATTTCTACATGTTCACGAACGACACATGGCAACGCATTCCCGTAGGCAGTCAGTCCACACTGTCCCCCACCCGATTCACCGACATTGCCGTACATGGCGACAGTCTCGTGCTCCTGAGTCGTGATGAAATATATCTATCACTCCCACCCTACAAGGATTTCCACCGCACACAACTCAAGAAGGCAAAGGGAATCGACGGGAAGACCACACTTTTCCGGGTTGTATGGCTCATTCACAACGGAGAATTGTTCGGCTTGCCCGGAAGAATTGTCATCGACCTGATGGGCATACTCTTCATTTTTCTCTGCATAACCGGTCTTGTGATTTGGACAAGTCAACTGGCGATAAAGCGAAACAGCACGCGCAAAGGAACAATGTTCAAAGCCACACAGAAAACCTTCAGATGGAACTTCAAGTGGCACGAGCATCTGGGCAGATGGACCATCATCCTGACACTCTTCCTCTGCATCACCGGATGGGCACTCCGTCCGCCGTTGCTCATTGCGCTGGTGAAATGCAGAGTCAGTCCTATTCCGTTCACCATGCTCGACACCTCCAACCCTTGGGCAGACAAACTGCGCATGATTGAATGGGATGACCAAAACAATGAATGGTTGCTGTCCACATCCGAGGGATTCTTCACTCTGCGCTCGTTCGATGACACACCTACGAAGGATACATCCGCTCCGCCAGTCAGCGTGATGGGACTCAACGTGATGAAACCAATTCACAATGTTCAGTCAGTGGAACCAATCCCAAATACCCAATCAGCAACCGATGACAAGTGGATTATAGGTTCTTTCTCCGGACTCTTCGTATGGGACAGGGAAAAAAATACTGCCTATGACTACTACACAGGTGGACCAGCCCCCCGCACCGCAGGAGCGCCCTTCGGTAAACTTGCTGTGTCGGGCTACACCGACGATTTCTCCTTCCAACCAGTCGTAGCAACCTACTATGAAGGAGCATTGTCGGCCGACATGCCCCAGCCCGAGGAATTGCGCACACTGCCGATGTCATTGTGGTCATTGGCGCTAGAAGTACACACTGGTCGTATCTACACCTTTCTTTGTGGAGCAGAAACCCTGGTCTACGTATTTATAGCAGGCATCATAATCGGATTCGTGCTTTGGAGCGGTTGGAAACTAAGGACAAGGAAGATTTCTTCGGTGTTGAAAGGTTGAAAGATGGAAGGTTTACGCAGTCTGCTTTATGTTAAATCTTTTCACATTTTGCACACAATCATTTATTAGTGCATATAATTATGTTAAAATACAATGTTTCTATAGTGAAAATAGCACCAAGTAATAATCTTTGTCGTAACTTTGCAGCCGCAAAAAACAAAGGCGGTTAATTTACATCCGCACAAAGTTCAATAGTAATAATAACATTATTAATTTAAACGTAAGAAACTATGAAAAAGATTTTTGCATTTGCTCTCGTAGCAATGATGACACTTGCAGCTAACGCACAGGTATTCGTTGGAGGTTCACTTGGCTACCAGTCTTCTAAACTAACAAAGGATGCTGAGTCAGTAAACACATTCAAGTTCGCTCCTGAGATTGGTTACAACCTCGACGAGAATTGGACAATCGGTCTTACACTCGACTACACAAGCGTTGACAACGGTGCTACAACAGACTCAGAGTTCGGAGTAAGCATCTACGGACGTTACAACTACTTCAAGACAGGTATCGCAACTCTCTTCGTTGAAGCAAACACTGGTATCGCAGCATACAACCACGATGGTGGTAATGTTTTCCACATTGGTGTTCTTCCTGGAGTATCATTCGCTGTAACTGACAAACTTTCTCTCGTTGCTAAGACAGGTGTTCTCGGTTACAAGAAAGCATCAAGCGAAGCAGGTGGCGGTTCAACATTCGGTGTTGGAGTTGACAACACAGACATTTCACTTGGTCTCTTCTACAACTTCTAATCAGAACAAACAAAACCGAAATAAGTCGGGGCTGTGCACATGGTGCGCAGTCCCGATTGCTTGTATGCTCGGCATGAGCATTGTCTAACGGGTGCAAGTCCCGAGTAAGCC
>CAVHYP010000072.1:0-7113 GCA_963640465.1 Bacteroidaceae bacterium
TGCTAAACTGCTGATACAGCTACAAAAACATGGTCGATAGGTCAAAGTTGGGTTAATTCCCTACAAAGCAATAACTTACGATATTTTCAGCAGCACTGCTCCTGCCATGCCAACCACTGTCGGTGTCACAGAATTCACAGATTACATCCTCTCAAACGCTTTCAGAGACATGTCTGAAGCCCCAATACCGAGGTTCGAGACCCTACTTTCGCCAACTTTTGCCTGAGTTGAACTTCGGTACTTTTCATGAAAAATCGAGAGAAAGCCTCTCCTGAAGGGAAGGACTTACTATCCGGATGGAGCGGCAGGGAGACGGGCAGGAATAGAAGCACAAGCGCTCGACGAAAGTACAAGCGCTAGGAACTAGCTCTCTCCGAGAGCGTTAAAGCGAGCGTGGGCTTGTGGGTTGTAAAACAAGTGCATTGCAAACATTGCGAGCTTGCGCTCGAGCGTCATCGCCTGCGCTCACGGAGAGAACTGGCTCCTACATAGCGAACTTGCGTTCGAACGACGACGTGCATGTCGGTCTGAAAACCCAGCTACAATCAGCCCAGGGTAATGCCCTGGGTACCCAAGCGCACACCCATCCAGCGCCCTGTAAGGGCAGCTGAATAAAGCAATGGGTATGTAGCTGTCCTTACAGGACGCACATGATACACGGGAAACGCATACCCAGGGTGTCGTTTTTCCGCTGTCGCTCCAGAACTCTGCCCTGGGCTGATTGCATCTGCCCCTTCGGGGCGTGGCATTGCACCAGGAGCAATGAATAGGAGCTAGCCCTCTCCGAGGGCGTTAAAGCGAGCGTGGGCTTGTGGGTTGTAAAAACAAGTGCGATGCAAACATAGCGAGCTGGCGCTCGAGTGTTATCGTCTACACTCTCGGAGAGAGCTGACTCCTACATAGCTAACTTGCGTCCGAACGAGCTGGCATTGCGAGCTGACGTTCGAGCGTCATCGCCTGCGCTCTCGGAGAGAGCTGGCTCCTACATAGCGAACTTGCGTTCGAACGAGCAAACATTGCAAACTCACGTTTGAACTCTGACAACTACGAGCGCTGCATACCAAGACTTTATAAATATAAAATCCGTTTCTTATATCTGACATTTAATTTCTGATTATGCGGAATTTTCGTGAAAAAATGCAACCCAAAAATGGCTAAATTGCACCCGAGAACCTCGAAATTGCAACCCTAAACCCCGTAAATTTACAAATGTTAGTGCGTTTTGCACGATTCCCAAATGCATTTTGAAGGGCAGAGTGTGCAAGAAACCACAGCCGAAGAACCTGCTTCGACGATCCATTTTTCCCCTAGTCAGAGAAAAAATGGGATTGTAGCGTGCTAAAATTTGAGCGTCATCGTTCATGCTTTTCGGAGAAAACAGGCTCCTTTTCCCCTTGTTTTTACACGAAAAAGCTGTAACTTTGCACCTCAATTAAGCGAAAAAACTCATGTAAACCGCATATTTCACTCGGTAAACGACGTAAAAAACAAGCATTCAACGTAAAAACAGCGAGCATTCAGTGTAAAACAACAAGTATTTATCGTAAAAACGGGTATTCAACGTACAAATTCAATATGGAGGCAAAGGACTTGACCGAAGGCAGTATAAAACGAAATTTGATCGGTTTTTCCATTCCGTATCTCTTTTCCTATTTTCTTCAGATTCTGTATGGAATGGTGGACCTCTACATCATCGGACAGTATTGTGGAGTGGAAAGCATAACGGCAGTGAGCATTGGGTCGCAAATCATGCACATGCTGACTGTCGTCATCATCGGACTGGCGATGGGCACTACTGTCGTGGTGGGACAAGCCATCGGTGCGCACAACGGCAATCGGGTGGCTACAGTAGTGGGCAACACCATCACTCTTTTCCTTGCCTTCTCTGTGTTTCTCACCATTGTCCTCCTTGCTGGCACGATGGGCATAGTGGGCTTGATAGAGACTCCGGCTGAGGCTGTGGATGGCACTGTCGACTATCTCCGGATTTGTTTCACTGGCATTCCGTTCATTGTGGCTTACAACATCATTGCGAGCATCTTCCGTGGACTGGGCGATTCCAGGAGTCCGATGTATTTCATTGCCGTAGCGTGTGTGTCAAACATCATTCTCGATATTGTCTTCATTGGAATCATGGACATGGGTGCTGCAGGTGCGGCTTTGGGAACGGCGCTTTCGCAGACGCTGAGCGTAGTGGTTTCGCTCGTGATGATACGCAAACGCCACACTGTAAGCGTGTCGAGGACTGACTTGAAGCCTCGTTGTGAGGAGATGAAGTCGGTTTTGAAAATCGGAATACCCATTGCGCTGCAAGACGGATTCATCCAGGTTTCGTTCATCGTCATCACTGTCATTGCCAACATGAGAGGACTTACGGATGCTGCTGCGGTGGGTGTGGTGGAGAAAGTCATCGGTGCTCTCTTTCTTGTGCCTTCTGCAATGCTCTCTGCCGTAAGTGCCATCGGTGCGCAGAACATCGGTGCACACAAGATGTGGCGTGCAAAGCAAACTCTATGGGATTCGATAATGATGGCTGTGGGCTATGGTGTGGCGGTGTCGGTTGCCATTCAGTTTGTTGCCTCCGATGTGGTGGGCATATTCACCGACGATGCCGATGTGATAAAGTCGGGAAGTGAATATCTGCGCTCTTACATCTGGGACACGGGATTGGCTGGCATCCACTTCTGCTTCAGCGGTTTCTTCTGTGCTTGTGGCATATCGATAATGTCTTTTGTCCACAACATCATTGCAATCATAACGATGCGGATTCCGGGCAGTTACCTGCTTTCAGTAAACTATCCCGACTCGCTCTTCCCGATGGGCATTGCCACTCCGACGGGATCGCTCATCTCCGTCGTTGTCTGCATCGGTTTCTATATCTGGATGAGCAGGAAGGGTAAGTTGGAGTGAGCGTACACCTTATATTATTTCCTTGGGTCTGCACCCCACATCATCTTGTGGCGCAGGGTGGAGAAGAACGAATGTCCGGGATGCACCACCACTTTCACCTTGTAGGGCGCCTTGCATATGTGTAGATGAATGTTGTCGCGATAACTGCTGCTCCTGCCGTCGAGTGAGATGAGGAAATTGCCGCTTCGACTCTCCACCGTAAGGTCAATCTCTGAATCGTCGCCAATGATGATGGGTCGCATGTTGAGGCTGTGCGGAGCCACTGGGGTGAGCGAGATGGTGTCGAGTTGCGGAACAATGATCGGCCCGCCGACACTCAGTGAATAGGCCGTGGAACCGGTGGGTGTGCCTACAATCAGTCCGTCGGCTTGGTATGTGGTGAGATATTCGCCGTTGATGGACGCATGGATGGAAATCATGGCAGAGATGTCGTGCTTGAGTATGGCAATCTCGTTCAGTGCACACGTATAGCCGTTCAGAACTTCGTCCTCGCACGAGAGCTCGATGACGCTGTGCTCCACCACCTTGTATTTTCTGTCGAAAAGGTTCTGTATCATGGTCTCCATCTCGTCGGGCGAGATATTGGCAAGGAATCCGAGCCGTCCGGTGTTCACTCCCACAATCGGAATCTCCTGCTTGCCCACACGGCTGGCTGCATCAAGGAAAGTGCCGTCGCCACCCAGACACACTGCCACGTCCGCATCGGTCACTGCATTGTCGTCCACCACGGTGCACTGCGGAACCTCAATCTGTTGGCGTGTCTTGAGGAAATCATAGAACGTCTGGGGAATTATTACCTCCACGTCCATTCCTGCAGTCACTGCGAAAAACTTCTGCACAGCCATCGATTTCCTTTCCTGGTAAACATTGCCGAATATGACTATCTTCATCTTGCTATCATCATTTCCCATATCTCATTTCGTCCATTTTTATACAAATTATTCTTAAGTTTCTATCGTATATCAGATTTTTTACTTACATTTGCGTGCAAATATACGAAATAAAACGAAAGGTCAAATAACTACATTGGTAAAAATGACGAATTTAAGCGTAAATATCAATAAAGTGGCAACAATAAGAAATGCCAGAGGCGGCAACAACCCCGACATTCTGAAGGTGGCAATCGACTGCGAGACATTCGGTGCCGACGGCATTACGGTTCATCCAAGACCAGACGAACGACATATAAGATATCAGGACGTGAGAGACCTCAAACCCATTCTGCAGACTGAATTCAATATCGAGGGCTATCCGCAAAGGAGTTTCATCGACTTGGTGAAGTCTGTGACCCCAGCACAAGTGACCCTTGTGCCCGACTCTCCCGACCAGATCACATCAAACCACGGATGGGACACGAAAGCAAACCGGTGTTTCCTCACTGACGTGGTGGCAGAATTTCAGGAACGCGGCATTCGCGTGTCCATCTTCGTGGACGCCAATCCGGAAATGGTGGAATATGCGGCAAAGGTTGGGGCCGACCGTGTGGAACTTTACACTGAGCCTTATGCCACGAACTATGCAAAAGACCCGGCTGAGGCCATCAAACCATTCGTGGAAGCAGCCCACACTGCACAATGCTGCGGACTCGGACTTAATGCCGGACACGACCTGAGCCTCGTGAACCTGGGCTATTTCATTCAGTGCATTCCGTCGACCGACGAAGTGAGCATCGGACATGCCCTGATTTGCGACGCACTCTATCTCGGACTGAAAGAAACAATCAAACTATACAAAGAACTATGCAAGAACTAAGCATCCTTGAGTTAGCCAAACAAGGCGGATGGATAATGATTGTCCTCGCCGTCCTGTCAATCATCGCTGTCTATATCTTTACAGACCGTTTCTTTGCCATACGCAACGCTGGCAAGACCGATAAACTGTTCATGGACCGCATACGCGACTACATCAAGAACAACGATACACACAGCGCCATCAACTACTGCAGGGTGACCAACACCACCACTGCACGCATCATCGAGCGAGGCATAAGCCGAATGGGACGTCCGGCTCCGGAAATCCAAGCTGCCATTGAAAACACCGGCAACCTCGAAGTGGCAATGCTGGAGAAACGGCTTCCGGTATTGGCAACCATTGCAGGCGGTGCTCCTATGATTGGATTCCTCGGTACGGTGACCGGTATGGTTGAGGCTTTTTGGCAGATGTCGAACGCTGGTGGCGACCTCAACATAAGCATGCTCTCAAGTGGAATCTACCAGGCAATGGTGACAACCGTAGGTGGACTCATCGTAGGCATCGTGGCATTGTTTGCCTACAACTATCTCGTGGCAAAAATCGACGGTGTAGTAAATGAGATTGAGCGTGAATCACTCACCTTCATGGACTTGATGAACGAGTGAGTCTGCGGATCCGATGAACGAATGACATTATGAATCTGGTGAACGAATGACATTATGGCTCTAAAACGTAGAACAAAAATCGAACCCACATTCTCCATGTCGTCAATGACCGACATCATCTTCTTGTTGCTCATCTTCTTCATGATCACGAGCACCATGGTTGCACCCAATGCCATAAAGGTGTTGCTGCCGCAAAGCAAGAAGCAGACATCGGTGAAGGCAGTGTCGCATGTGGTAATCGACAAAGACCAGAACCTCTACGTCGGCATCGGACAAGAGAAGGAAGTGCCTGTCACACTTGAGCAACTGCCCGAGGTGATTGGCAAGGCAAAGACCGACTCCACAGAGATGTTCATCTCGCTCTATGCCGACGAAAGTGTACCTTATAAGAATATAGTGGAAATATTGAACGTGGCAAACGAGAACCGTTTCAAGATGGTGCTCGCCACACGCCCTCCTGAGAAATGACCCCAGAAAAGAAACGCGGAATCATAGCTGCCTTGGTGACAACGGTAATCCACATGCTGGTGCTGCTGTTGCTGATGCTCATCACATTCAAGGTTTTCGACCACGATGAACTTGACGATGGTGTGCCTGTGATGCTTGGCAATGTGGAGGACGCTGCAGGCGAAGATTTGGGCGGTCTGCCTGAAGAGGTTGATGCAACGCAAACCGAGGCGTCAGCTGAAGAAGCGACTGTCGAAGATACATCTGCCGAAGGACCGGAGATTCCTTCCAGGAAAACTTCCTCTGAAAAGCCCAAAGAAACTACAAAACCCAAGGCTGCGGAAACTCCAGCCATCACTCAGAACCAGGAGAAATCTGTCGCTGCCGAGGAAGCAAGGAAAAAGAAAGAGGAGGAACTGAAGAAGGCGGCTGAGGAGAATGCACGCAAGCGCGCTGCTGAAGAAGCTGAGGCAAAGCGCAAGGCTGAGGAGGCAAGGAAGAAAGCGGCTGAAGCAGAAGCAAAGAAAAAGGCGGAAGAGGAGGCCAAGCGCAAAGCTGAGGAAGAGGCGAAGCGCAAACTGGAAGAACGCAGAATGGCAGCCAGCGCAAGTGCCAACAAAGCCATGAGCGCCTTTGGCAACAACAAGGGGACGGGCAGTGGCTACACTACCGGCAATGGTAACCAAGGCAGTCCGAACGGAAACAGCAATACTGGTGCCACAAGTGGGACAGGAGGTACTGGATCGGGAACAATCTCGGCATCCATCAGCCGTCAGATAATAAGTTCCCCAAAACTCACAGTAAGTTCTGCCGAGTCTGGGGTAACAGTGATAGAAGTCCGCATTGACAGAAACGGCAATGTAACTCCCCAAAGAATAAAATCTAATACTGCAGGTTCATTAAGCCAAGTTGCATGGAACAATGTCTCAAGAATAAAGTTTCATGCTGGAGAGGAAGAAACGGCAGACATCACTTTCCGGTTCCGTCCGCCTGCACAGTTGAGATAAACCGCACATCCTTCACATGATTGCCGATGTACATGGGCACTACGTCTGAGGTCTGATACTAGCGTGGCTTGTCCGTCATATCGTCATGGATGAGTATTCCGCTGATTTTCAATCCTTCAAATGTAATGTTCTTCACTTGTCTGTCATCGCTGTAACCGTTGATTACAGACATGATTGGTGCTGGTGTGCCATAGTAGCGGATGTTGCGGAAGGTCACGTTTTCCACGCCTCGTCCCGGTGCAGTACAGTATTTTTGGTTATGGCTTACTTTCACTTGCACGATACTTCCACGGTCTATTTGTTCGATGCGGATATTGTCGAACGTAATGTTTATCACTTATTGTTGTCCGCTAAACATAAAGAGGTCTTGCGTGTGCGCGTGCGTACATGCA
>CAVHYP010000073.1:0-6899 GCA_963640465.1 Bacteroidaceae bacterium
CCTGTATTTATGCGGGAAGAAGGCGGATGTCACCACGCAAAATGACCCATACGCCAGAAAAACGGAGCAAACGTGCTTTTTTAGTCTCGAGCGAAAAAAATGCTTATTATGCAACAACTGTCCTGCAATGTGGGTTAATGTATCATGCCGTCCCTCAGCATAGCCAAACTAAAACATAAACTCCAAAACATTATTGGTTGATCTCAGCATTGTTTCTGGACGAATGGAGTTTTGGACAAAAAACAATGTGTTAATCTGGGGGTATTGATGAACACACAGAAAAAATGTTTATATGAAATTAAGAGAGGGTGGAGGGTGGGACTCGAACCCACGACATTCAGAACCACAATCTGACGCTCTAACCAACTGAACTACATCCACCATGTCTGCTTCCTTTCGGAAAGCGAGTGCAAAGGTATGAATTATTTCTGAATCTGCAAGGGATATTCGGAAAAAAATGCTCCTACCTTGTGTTTTTTTATCGTTTACCCGTAGAATTCTTTCTTTCCTGCGGACAATGTGTTCTTCATGAGGGAACAGATTGTCATCGGTCCTACGCCTCCTGGGACGGGGGTGATGTAGGAGCATTTGGGCGCTACATTGTCGAAGTCTACATCGCCGCAGAGACGGAATCCGCTCTTGCGTGTGGGGTCGGGGACGCGTGTGGTGCCTACGTCGATGACTACTGCTCCTTCTTTCACCATGTCGGCTGTGACGAAGTGGGGGTGTCCGAGTGCTGCGATGATGATGTCTGCCTGCCGGCATTCTTCCTTGATATTGCGGGTGTGGCTGTGGCAAATGGTGACTGTGGCATCACCAGGGTTGCGCTTCTGCATCATGAGTTGTGCCATGGGCTTGCCTACGATATTGGAACGTCCGAGCACTACACATTTCTTGCCGGAAGTCTCTATGTTGTAGTATTTGAGTAGCTGGAGTATGCCGTTGGGGGTGGCGCTGATGTAGCAGGGTAGTCCGATGGACATGCGTCCTACGTTGATGGGATGGAATCCGTCGACGTCTTTGCGGTAGTCGATGGCTTCTACCACTTTCTGCTCAGATATGTGTGGGGGCAGGGGAAGCTGCACGATGAAGCCGTCGACATCGGGGTCGTTGTTGAGTTTCTGGACTTGTGCCAGGAGCTGGGCTTCGGTGATGTCGGCTTCGAAGTGCAGGAGGGTGGACTTGAATCCGCACTGCTCGCATGCCAGCACTTTGTTTTTTACATAGGTCTCGCTGCCACCGTCGTGGCCTACGAGGATGGCTGCCAAGTGTGGATGCTTGCCTCCACGGCTGATAATTTGCTCCACTTCCTTGGCTATGTCTTGTTTGATGGCTGCTGCTACAGCCTTTCCGTCGATAAGTGTCATGGGTTAGTTTGTTGTGTGACTGTGTTGGTTATTTTGTTATCGTTTTGCGCGTTGCATTTTCTGTATTGCTTTGCCGAACTGTGGGCTGGCAATGGTTTTCATCATTTTGCGCATCTGGTCGAACTGCTTGGTGATGCGGTTGATTTCTTCGATGGGGTTGCCTGATCCTTTGGCGATTCGCTGTTTGCGGCTTTGGTTGAGACATTCGGGGTGCTCGCGCTCGTAGGGGGTCATGGAACCAATCATCGACTCTACGCTCTTGAAGGCGTTGTCGTTGATGTCAAGGTCTTTGATTTGTTTGCCTACTCCCGGTATCATTGATGCAAGGTCTTTGAGGTTTCCCATTTTCTTCACTTGCTGTATCTGGTTGTAGAAGTCGTTGTAGTCGAACTTGTTCTTGCGTATCTTCTTCTCGAGGCGTCGGGCTTCTTCTTCGTCGAACTGTTGCTGTGCGCGTTCCACGAGGCTGACGATGTCACCCATACCGAGAATTCGGTCTGCCATTCGGTCGGGATGGAACACGTCGAGTGCTTCCATCTTTTCGCCTGTACCGACGAACTTGATTGGCTTGTCGACTACGGTGCGGATTGACAGTGCTGCTCCGCCGCGTGTGTCACCGTCGAGTTTAGTGAGTATCACTCCGTCGATTTCGAGGCGCTCGTTGAAGGTTTTGGCTGTGTTGACTGCATCTTGTCCAGTCATGGCATCGACTACGAGGAGGGTCTCATCGGGATGACATGCTGCCTTGATGTTCTGGATTTCAATCATGAGTTCTTCGTCCACTGACTGTCGTCCGGCTGTGTCGACGATGACTGGGTCGTAGCCTTTTGCTCGTGCTTCCTGTATGGCATTGCGTGCCACTTGTACGGGGTCGGTGGCTCCGGGTTCCATGTAGATGGGAACATCAATCTGCTCTGCCAGTACGCGCAGCTGTTCCATGGCTGCGGGTCGGAAGGTGTCGCAGGCTGCAAGCAATGGCTTGTGGTGTTTCTGGTTTTTGAGCAGGAGTGCGAGTTTCCCGCTCATGGTGGTTTTTCCGGCTCCGTTGAGTCCTGCCATGAGGATAATTGACGGATGGCTGTTGAGATTGAGGTCGGTGGCTTTGCCGCCCATGAGTGATGCCAGTTCGTCGTGCACTATCTTCACCATGAGTTGGCTTGGCTTGACGGCTGTCAGCACGTTTTGTCCTAGTGCCTTTTGCTTTACGGTGTCGGTGAATGTTTTTGCCACTTTGTAGTTGACGTCTGCCTCGATGAGTGCTCTGCGTACGTCCTTGAGGGTTTCTGCAACGTTGATTTCGGTGATTTTACCTTCACCTTTCAGTATCTTGAACGACCGCTCGAGCCGTTCGCTCAGGTTTTCAAACATTTGTTTCTTGTATTTTCTTTATTATTGATTCTTCACACTTGCCGCATGGTGGCTATTTCTTTACTCCTTTATATATAAGGTATGCAACGATGGCGACAACGATGGCGATTGCTGCAATGCCTATGATGTGGCTGTAGTGTGAGATGGTTGCTATGAGTTCTGCTTCGGGGATGGTGGTGTGGCACAGATAGCCGATGCCTACGAGCACGCAGTTCCAGAGGGTTGCTCCAAGGCAGGTGTAGAGGATGAACGAGAAGATGTTCATCTTGGCAAGTCCTGCTGGGATGGAGATGAGCTGGCGGATGGCTGGGATGAGACGTCCGATGAGGGTGGACGATGCTCCGTGGCGGTCGAAGTATTGTTCGGCTTTCTCCACTTTCTCCTGGTCGATGAGGCACATGTGCCCGAACCTGCTGTTGGCGAATGAATAGACTATCGGTCGTCCGAGGAAATATGCCAGGGCATAGTTGACTAGTGCTCCGATGAGAGCACCGATGGTACCGCATACGACAATGGTCAGGAATGACATCTCGCCCCTTGAAGCTGCTTTGTAGGCAGCTGGAATCATCACTACTTCGGACGGAAACGGAATGAAGGAACTTTCGATTGCCATAAACACGATGATCCAGGTGTAGTTGAGATTGTCGAGTGCCGTTTGGAAAAGTTCAACGATCATAATTGTTTGTTGTGCTGATTTGAGTTGCAAAGTTACAGAAAAACAATGAAGAAACAGCGGCAAAGGGCATAAAAATATGTGTGGAACGAAAAAATATCTGCGATTTCTTGGCTGATAGTAATAAATGTCGTAACTTTGCACCACGAAACAGACATTACATGGGTAAGTCCTATACGGCCAGCTCCCTGCGAATCCTCCAGGGCTTGACCGCAGCAAAGGCAACAGGTTGTAGCGGCGCGATGTAGTTCGCTTACCCACCCTATAGAGAAGGAGCATATGCCAGGAGCGTTGCTCCTTTTTTTCGTGTGTTGCTGTGCGTAGAACAAGAAGTGTGAGCCAACTTTTTCGAAAGCGATGACGCTCGAGCGCCAGCTCGCTTTTCCTGTCCACTCCATCCGGATGGTAAGTCCTTCCCTTTAGGAGAGAATTTAGGAAAGGCTTCTTCTCTATCTCTATGGGAGAGGGTTGGGGAGAGGCATTCTTCATGGGAGAGTCATCTTAGAATCGGTGATAAGTGGTACGTCTGCAACTAATTTTGAAGATTATTTGTTTCGGATGCTTTGCGTGTTGTAAAAGTTTTGTA
Organism: Bacteroidaceae bacterium; assembly: GCA_963640465.1. Lineage (GTDB taxonomy): Bacteria > Bacteroidota > Bacteroidia > Bacteroidales > Bacteroidaceae > Colivivens. The sequence continues at coordinate 3,995 of CAVHYP010000073.1, forward strand.
ACTTTGCAGACGGAATGTGATTCATGCACGTATCCACTTGCGGTAGTAGCTCAGTTGGTAGAGCGTTGGCTTCCCAAGCCGAAGGTCGCGGGTTCGAGCCCCGTCTACCGCTCACGGAGATTTTTGCTGGAAACACTGGTGATGCTGGTAGTTCTAGACTTAAATGGATTGATGTAGAACTATTTCATAATTTTCATTCGATGTTAATCACAACTTTAGCAATTGTAGCAATTGTCCTGATTGGGAGTATAATCATGAGCTCGGTGGCTGTAACTCACATCAACCGCGCTGCTGTGGCAATGTTCTGCGGTGTAAGCGCGTGGATGGTGTATATGCTGCACGGTTCGGACTTCCTCAACCAGATGGGTTATCCTTTCTATGGCCTGATTGGACAGTCGGGCGACTTCATTGCCAATACGGTGATAATGGAGTATGTGAACAAGGCTTGCCGGGTGATTTTGTTCCTTATTGCCACAAACACCATTGTGGAGATTATGAACAACAACGGTGTGTTTGATTCGCTTGCACTGTGGCTGCGCACTCACAACAGCAAGAAGTTCCTTTGGATGCTGTCGCTCCTTACGTTTGCCATTTCTGCTAATGTGGACAACCTTACGACTGTGATTCTGATGCTGACGATACTTGACCAGATTGTGTCGTCGCGCCGTCAGAAGGTGATTTATTGCTGTGTGATTCTTGTCAGTGCAATTCTTGGCGGTTCGTTCACTGTGATTGGCGACATGACTTCGCTCATGTTTTGGGTAAATGGAGTGGTGACTCCGTCGTCGTTTGCCGCAGGACTGATTCTTCCGGTACTGGCAAGTCTGTGTACGTTCAATCTGCTTATTTCGAGGATGCTTGTGGGGAATATCGAGGTGACATCAATCCTCAACCGGTTCGACGGCGACGATGCCTACTTGAGTCCGTGGCAAAAACTGGTGTTGCTGTTTGTGGGCATCGCTTCTCTGTGGTCAATTCCAACGTTCCACAGCGTGACCAAGTTACCTCCGTTCCTCGGTGCCCTTTGCGTGTTGGCTCTTATATGGCTTCTGGAAAGTATCTTCACTTTCAAACGGAATGGTAACCGACTGTTTGTTCAGCACAAGTATCTGCGCAACACGGAGTTCATCGGTATGCGGCTCATCCTGTATTTCTTCGGAGTGACACTTGCTATAGGTGCTTTGGTGGAATGCGGTGCATTGAAATTCGTGAGCGATTTGCTGAGTACACACATCCACAACGCTTATGTCTATGGCGGTGTACTTGGATTCATTTCGAGTGTGATTGACAATATCCCGATTGTCATGATTGGGTTGAACCTTTTTGAAGATGATGTACTGGGAACTGGTACGATGTTCGTGCAGAACGGCATCTATTGGCAGCTGCTCGCTTTCTGTTCGGCAATGGGAGGTGCCTTGCTGTATGTGGGCACTTTGGCTGGACATGCTGTGGGCGAGGTGGCAAGGATAAAGTTGGGATGGTATTTCAGGCATATCACATGGAGAGTGCTTGTGGCATGGGCTGTGGGACTCGTGGTGTTCTATCTCACTCATTAATTGTATAACGGAAATGTTTGTCTCTGAATAATAATCGGTATATGGATAAAGATCGTTGGGGAGTAATCTACAGTGCACGTGTCGGTCTGTCGTATTCACACAAGCGATGGATTGCGATGCAGCGTTATATGGAAAAACGTTGCGTGCAGTTTGATTTTGTCCAGTCGGAAGGGGCTGGTTCCGTAGAACGGCTTGCCAAGATGCTTGGTGACAATAAATACCATACGGTGGTTATTGTAGGCAACGATGAGGCTTTGAACGAGGCTCTGAATGGCATTATGCGTTGCGACCATTTGCCCGAGGACTTTGCGCTGGGACTGATTCCCAATGGCATTGGAAACGACTTTGCAAGATTCTGGGGAGTTACGGTTGACGACTACAAGAAGACTATAGACTCGATAATTGCACGGCGCACACGCCGTATAGACGTGGGATACGTGGTGTATTCCGATGGGGACAATGTGCCTCAGAAACGTTATTTCCTCAACTGCGTGAACATTGGGCTTGGTGCAAGGTTGATTGACCTGACGAGTAAGGCGAACCGGTTGGTAGGCTCGAAACGGCTTTCCACCATACCTGTGGCAGTGGCAAATGTATTTGAGCGCAAGTCGTTTAATGTGTGGTTCAAGGCAGACACTGAGGAGATAAAGGGCGAGGTGATGTCAATCTGTGTGGGCAATTGTACGGGCTACGGACAGACTCCCAATGCTGTGCCTTACAGTGGTATGCTGGACGTGTCGGTCGTGACACTGCCAAAATGGTGGCAACTGTTTGAAGGTTTCTATCTTCTCGGAAAAGGAAAGTTCCTCAACTACAAGAATGTCCACCCTTACAGAATACAGAAAATGGAACTGTTTGACGTGGGGAAGGCAAAGATTTCACTCGATGGATGTATCCTTGACTTTAAGCATCTGACTCCGATGAGAATTGAACTGATGCAGGAGCATTTGGATTATATCATCTGATGGTTGGAACGGAATAAAGCTCTTGATGGCGCATTCCCAATCATATACGTCTGATTGCATGAACGAGGACAACCGTTCGTATGAGTCAAGACAAGCGGTCGTAAGAGCCAAGACAACCGGACGTGTGAAGCGAAACTAACGATAGTGTAAATCATCGGTAGTAAAAGATGGACGCAATATAAAATAAGGTAGTCTCGATGGACATCGTGGCTACCTTATTTCTTGTATGCTCGGCATGAGCATTGTCTAACGGGTGCAAGTCCCGAGTAAGCCCTAATAGCGGGAATTACATAGCCAAGAGCAAGGGTGTCCGTCGCGAGGTGGAATCTGAAAGAAGCTGGCGGCAAACATCTGGTCTAACGAACAGAAACTTCATATAAGGCA
>CAVHYP010000074.1:0-6503 GCA_963640465.1 Bacteroidaceae bacterium
CTTATACACAAATATCTTCGGAGCGGAGTAATCAACAAAGGATTGTTCGAAGCGAGTGAGGAGGGAACTCCGCAAGGAGGTCCGCTAAGTCCGTTGCTGAGCAACATTATGCTCAACGAATTGGACAAAGAACTTGAGCGCAGAGGACTGCCATTTGTCCGTTATGCCGACGACTCGATGATATTTTGCAAGTCCGAGAGGGCCGCATCGCGTGTAAAGGAGTCTATAACTCGTTTCATTGAAGGTAAACTGTACCTTAAGGTGAACAAGGAAAAGACCGTAGTGTCGTATGTGAAAGGTGTAAAATATCTTGGCTATTCCTGTAGGAAGAAAACTACTTCGTTTTCCTCCTACTCGATTTGCTTGCCATGTGTACTGTATGATATGTTTTCACTCTCCAAATAAAAAAAATCTGCATTTTTCTTGCTTGAGTTGTTCTGCCTTCGGTGATGTTTTGCTATATTTGCATAAAAGAACTCTAAGACGGGGAAGTGTATGAAACAGGCGGAGTACATAAAAAACATTGAAATAAAGGCTTTGTGGAAGGGCGGCAAGCACATAAAATGGGATTTGCGCCCTGATGTGAATATCCTGAGCGGTATAAACGGTGTGGGCAAGAGCACTATCATCAATTATTCTGCCAAGATGTTGAAGCAAATTCATAATGGCGAGATTCATGCCGGCGATGTGGCTGAGGGCGTCACGGCGAAGTTCTATCCGGAGGATGCCACCTTCATGAAGTTCGATGTGATCAGGTCGTTCGACCGTCCGCTGCTCAACAGCAGTCTGCTGGGCAATCTGTCGGAACAAAGTGTGAAGACTGAACTTGACTTGCAAATCTACAAGTTGCAGAAACGGTACTTGGACTATCAAGTGAACATTGGCAACAAGATAATTGAGCTGCTGACCAGCGGCGACCAGGATGACCAGATGAAGGCTGCACTTGTGTCGGTGCCGAAGACTAAGTTCCAGAACATAATAGACGAACTTTTCAAGGATACCAACAAGACTGTGGACCGCAAGAACAACGAGATTCAGTTCATCCAGAACGGGGAGGTGCTCACTCCTTACCAGTTGTCGTCGGGTGAGAAACAGATGCTGGTCATCATGATGACGGTCTTGCTGGAGGACGGCGAACACTGTGCACTTCTGATGGACGAGCCTGAGATAAGCCTGCATGTGGAATGGCAGAAGGCTCTGCTTGGTCTGATTCGTGAACTCAACCCGAATGCACAGGTGATTCTTTCAACCCATTCTCCTGCCTTGATTATGGACGGATGGATGGATTTGGTGACGGAAGTGGAAGATGTAACGGTGAACGACAAGGATGCCTAAGAGATTAATAGACAACGTCAACTCGCGATACTTTGAAGCTGCTAATCACATGCGGCCAAAGTGGAAGAAGAATAAGGTGATAGTCTTTGTGGAAAGCTATGACGACATATTCTTCTGGAGAGACGTGCTGTCTGAATTCGAGAACGACTCATTGGGCTTTGAGGTTGTACTGCCGTCACGCACCAACCTGTCGAGGGGCAAGAAATCAGCAATGGTGAACCGTTTGGGCAAAGGGCTCGGCTCAAGCATGATTGCATGTGTGGATGCCGACTACGACTATCTTATGCAGGGACATACGGCTGCCAGCCAATTGATGCTTGGCAATCCTTATGTCATTCATACCGTGGTGTATGCCATCGAGAATTACCAGTGTAGTGCAGAAAGTCTGCACAACGTGTGTGTGATGGCAACGCTCAATGACCATCAGATATTCGACTTTGTGGCTTTCCTGCAGACCTACTCACGAATTATCTATGATTTGTTCGTTTGGTCGATGTGGTTTTACCGGTGTAACCGTGGCAATGAATTTTCTCTCACTTCGTTCTGCAACATCACGATGATGCAGAAACTGAATATTGCCAATCCGGAGGAAGCACTGGACAAACTGAAGAAGGAGGTGAATCGGAAGATTGCATATCTGCAGCGCAACTATCTCGAAGCCAAGGGTAAGATTGAGCCGCTGAAAAAGGAATTGGAGGAACTGGGGCTGAAACCCGACAACACGTATCTCTACGTGCAGGGCCACCACTTGAAGGACGACGTAGTGATGCGGGCGCTGGAACCGGTGTGTATCAGTCTGCGTAAATCGCGTGAAAAGGAAATCATTAGGCTTGCGGACCACAGGCAGCAGATGAACAACGAGCTGTCGAGCTACCAGCACAGCATGGCAGACTTGGAACAGATGTTACGCAGAAATACGGGCTACAAGAATCTTTCGCAATATCAGCAACTCCGGGCAAACATAACTGCACTGCTGAAACGACTATCGGTAGGCTCTGTGGAAAACGATGAAACTGCAGGAAACAACAAAACTACAGAAAACAACAAACAGAAAACGGAAAACAATGATTGAAATACAGGGAATATTAGTCTCGCTCGAGCTGTTCTCCCATCGTTTCTGCTGCAACATACCAGTCTGCAAGGGATGTTGCTGCGAAGAAGGCGATGCTGGCGCACCAGTGGAGATGGGTGAGATTGCGGAGATGGAAGAAGCGCTGAAGACGGTGTGGAATGAACTGACGCCCGAGGCGCAGAACGTGATTGAGGCAGACGGCGTGGTTTATTCAGATGCATCGGGGGAACTTGTGACGAGTATCGTTGGCGGCAGGGATTGTGTCTTTGCCAATCACGACGAGAAGGGAGTCTGCTACTGTGTGCTCGACAAAGCGTATAGAGAAGGGCGGATCAAGTTCCAAAAACCCATTTCATGTCATCTCTATCCGGTGAGAATCAAAACTTTGGGCGATACGATTGGACTGAACTACGACAGATGGGACATATGCCAGTGTGCCCGACAGCTTGGGGACAAGCTCGGATTGCCTCTCTATGAGTTTCTGAAAGAACCTCTTATCAGAAAGTTTGGCAACGACTGGTGGCAGGAATGTTGTCTCGTGGCACAGGAACTGAAGAAGGCCGGCTATGTGTAAAGCCCGTTTTGAAATTCTCCTTTGTGGTACAGCTGCTTTTTTAGTCGAGTAGATTCGACTTTCTTTCTGGATGGAAAAGGTGGGCTATATGACTGAAGAAGGAGAAAGAAGATACTGAATAAAAACAAAAAATGCAAAAGATGGAGCTCTGATTGTGCGGGATAACGTGAATGTGGAATTTTTAGAACCAGTCGCAAGTTAATAAACATGAAACATATGCCCAGATAAAAATAATTCCTTATCTTTGCACGTCAGTAAAACGATGTAAAACCATATTTTATTATAGACAAACAATGGAAGAGAAAAATATTCCCTACAAAACGTACCTGGAAGAGGATGAAATCCCTACCCAATGGTATAATGTGCGTGCGGACATGAAGAACAAACCAGCACCATTGCTCAATCCTGGTACAGGCAAACCTCTTAAGCCGGAAGAACTTGAACCGATATTCTGCAAGGAACTGGTGAAACAGGAACTTGATGGTACAACCAGGTGGGTTGATATCCCAGAGGAAGTGCTCAATTTCTACAAAATGTATCGTCCTTCACCGCTTGTCAGAGCGTATTATCTCGAGAAGGCTCTTGGTACCTCGGCACACATCTACTATAAATTTGAAGGCAACAACACTTCAGGCAGTCACAAACTGAACTCTGCAATTGCACAGGCATACTATGCAAAGGAGCAGGGACTGAAGGGCGTGACTACTGAAACCGGTGCCGGACAGTGGGGTACTGCCTTGAGTATGGCTTGCTCTTACTTCGGACTTGATTGCAAAGTATATATGGTAAAGGTGTCATATGAGCAGAAACCGTTCCGTCGCGAAGTGATGAGAACTTACGGCGCACAGGTTACTCCTTCTCCAAGCGATACAACCAAGGTGGGACGTAAAATTTTGGCAGAACACCCTGGAACAGGTGGCTCTCTCGGTTGCGCCATCTCAGAGGCGGTTGAGGCTGCATTGACTCACGAAGGTTATAGATATGAACTCGGTTCAGTGCTCAATCAGGTGTTGCTCCATCAGACAATCATAGGACTTGAGGCTCAGAAGGCGCTTCATAAACTGGGCGTAAAGCCAGATATCATTATTGGTTGTGCTGGCGGTGGTTCAAATCTTGGAGGACTTGCCACTCCATTCATCGGCGAGATGCTTCGTGGGGAGAATGACTATAAGATTATAGCAGTAGAACCGGCTTCATGCCCAAGTTTCACTCGTGGCAAGTATGCTTATGACTTCTGCGACACCGGTATGATTTGTCCGTTGGCAAAGATGTATACCCTCGGAAGCCAGTTTATCCCGTCACCAAACCATGCAGGCGGACTCCGTTTCCATGGTATGAGTTCGGTTCTTTCACAACTCTATGCGGACGGATTGTTCGAAGCTCGTTCAGTGGAGCAGACTGCAGTCTTCGATGCAGCCGTGAAATTTGCTCGTGTTGAAGGAATCCTTCCTGCGCCGGAGAGCAGCCATGCCATCAAGGTGGCAATCGACGAGGCTCTGAAATGCAAGGAGGCCGGAGAAGCAAAGAATATCGTATTCGGACTTACTGGTACAGGCTATTTCGACCTTGTGGCTTATCAGCAGTACAACGACGGAAAGATGTCAGACTTCATCCCGACTGATGAGCAGATTGCTGAAAGTCTTGCCAAACTCCCGAAGGTAGAATGATGCTGGAAAAGTAATAGAATAACAGATGTGGAGAGTGTCGGAATTGCAAACCGGGACTCTCTTTTCTATTATATACAATAAGGTATAATGGTTGTTGAGCAAAAAAATAGGGGAAATTCATTGCCGTTTGCTAAAATAGTTGTACCTTTGCCGGCCGATGGGTGAGAACCCTACAGATTATTCATTTAATTCAACAAACAAAACAAAAAAGTAAAATTCATGATTATCGTACCTGTTAAGGAAGGCGAGAACATCGAAAGAGCTCTCAAGAGATTCAAAAGAAAGTCTGAAAAGACTGGCGTCATCAAGGAAGTTAGAACACGCAAGCAGTATGAAAAACCATCTGTTGTAAAGCGTGTGAAGATGCAGCACGCCATTTATGTCAACAAGCTCCATTCTGCTGAAGAATAAGAGCTGACGCGATAAAGAGTTAAAAACAAGAAAAAGAGCGTTGAAAATTTGGTTGTTCCAGGAATCTTTGCTAACTTGGTCCGCGAATTAAGAAACTGAGTTATGTTGAAGGAGAAATTCTTGGAATACTTCAAGTCTGAAAGGAACTGTTCGGACCAGACAATTACCAGTTATGGTACGGATCTGACAGAGTTCGAGAAGTTCTTTGAAAGTCTGCATGAAGGAATAACATGGACATCGGTGACCGAGTCTGTGGTCCGCGAATGGATGATATATCTGTTCGAGGAACAAAAGATGAAAAGCGCATCGGTGAACAGGAAACTCAGTACTCTGAGATCGTTCTATCACTATTTGATTAAAATCGGTGAACAGAAAGTGAATCCGATGACCCGGATTACCGGACCCAAGAAAGAAAAGGTGTTGCCGGTATTCGTAAGGGAGAAAGAGATGGATCGGTTAATTGGCATGTTGGAGGAAGACAAATCCTATGAAGGATTGCTGAACAAGACGGTGGTCTTGATGCTTTATCTGACAGGTGTAAGAAGAGCAGAGCTGCTTGGACTGGAAGACGGGGATGTCGACTTTGTCAACAAGCAAATTAAAGTGACTGGAAAGAGGAATAAACAACGAATCATTCCATTCGGCAAAGAACTTGAAGACTCTATGAGAGAATATCTCGAGTCGAGGTTTAATGAGTTTGGCAGAGGGTTTGAGAAGTTCTTCGTCGATACGAAAGGATTCCAATTGTCTAAATCTCGTGTGGAAGACATTGTGAAAAGCAATCTGTCGAGAGTCACAACCCAAAAGAAGCGAAGCCCTCATGTGCTGAGACACACGTTTGCTACAGTCATGCTCAATCATGATGCAGATTTAATGTCGATACAGAAATTGCTCGGTCACACGAGCCTCAATACGACTCAGGTGTACACGCATGTGTCATTCGAAGAACTGAAGAAGACTTACCAGAACGCACATCCGCGTTCATAAAAACAATAAGGCTATGGAAGTAGAAGTAAAATCAATCAAGTTTGACGCAACAGACAAGTTGCATGAGTTTATTCAGAAGAAGGTTAGTAAGCTGGATAAGTATTGTGACAATATAAGAAAGGTAGAGGTGTCATTGAAAGTAGTCAAGCCTGCTACGGCTCAAAACAAAGAAGTGAGCATCGTTGTTTCCCTTCCTGGTGATGAGATTTTCGTCGAAAAGCAAGCCGACTCTTTTGAAGAAGCAGTCACGCAAAGTATGCCAGCAATCGAAAGACAACTGGGTAAATACAAGGAAAAACAGAGTCAAAAGTAAAAAATATGCCCAAAAAGTTTGGAGTGTAAAAACTTTTGACTAAATTTGCACCCGTTTTCCGTGTGACGTAAGTCGCACGGGATTCTTCAAGCCTCTTTAGCTCAGTTGGCCAGAGCACGTGATTTGTAATCTCGGGGTCGTTGG
>CAVHYP010000075.1:0-6386 GCA_963640465.1 Bacteroidaceae bacterium
CAAAATAGGAACCGCCGTATGCGGAACCGCACGTACGGTGGTGTGAGAGGTCGGTAGATGTGAAAGTAGGAGGCAAATGCCTTTTATGATTAGCATTTACCTCCTACTCGATTGCCTGGCCTAAACGGAGAATGACTCTATTGACTGGATCAACATCTCATCCCATTTCTTCTCTGATTTTCTCCTCGGATATGTCCTTCTGATTATCGCAGTCATACTTGACTTTACTTCTTCATACCAATGTAGCAGATTTGTTACTTCGCACCGCTATCTTTGCACCCGAAAATTTTTTCCAGTCAGGAAAATAAAACGGGCCTTGCAGGGGAACAAATCCATGCTTCATGAACATGCCGATTTTTCGTGTCGGTTTGTTCATGCCCGACACTGAAAATCGCATTACAGCCTTGTTGCCAATTTATTGAGTTGACTCAAGCTAAACGAGCTATCAGAGTTGTGAACTGATAGGCAGTTTTAGTTAATTAACATGGCAATAAACTTCGGTGTCACTGTTATTTAGTACCTTTGTAACAAAATTTTAATTGATGGGCAAAAAAGTTCTGATAACAGGATCAAGCGGATTCATCGGTAGTTTTCTCTGTGAAAAGTCTATCGGAATGGGTTTTGAAACATGGGCGGCTTTACGCAAGACATCAAGCAAGCGTTGGCTGCAGCATGCTGAATTGCATTTCATTACTCTTGACCTGACTGACAAGGACGCTCTGAAACGGCAGCTGAAGGACTCTGGTACGACATTTGATGTGGTGATTCATGCAGCAGGCAAGACCAAGTGTAAGGATATGGATGAGTTCGATTTCCATAACTTCCAGTGTACGTGCCATCTTGTTGAGGCTCTTATGGAGACGGACATGATGCCCCGCCAGTTCATTTATCTGAGTAGTCTCAGTGCCGAATATGGTTCTGCGTACGGCAAGAGCAAGTTGAAGACCGAGCAATGGTTGCGAAACTTCTTCAGTCAGGCAGATTCACACTTGGTTGTGTTCCGGCCAACCGGTGTTTACGGCCCACGCGAGAAAGACTATTTCCTCATGGTGAAATCCATCAAGCGCCATGTGGACTTCTCCGTTGGATTCAAGCCTCAGCTACTTACGTTTGTCTATGTGCGCGACCTTGTGGATGCAATATTCAAGGCAGTGGAGACTGACATCAAGGAAGGAACTTTCAGTATAACGGACGGCGAGGTGTATTCCAGCCGTACATTCAGCGACCTCATCCAACAGGAACTGGGAGTGAAGCACGTGGTCCATATCACTGCACCGCTGTGGTTTCTGAAAGTGGTGTGTGTAGTGGCAGAAGGCTTTGCACATCTGACTGGCACTACCAGCACTCTCAACCGCGACAAATACAAGATAATGGCTCAGCGCGACTGGACTTGCGACACTGAACCGATGAAAACAGAATTGGTCTTCTGCCCGCAATGGCAATTGCCCCGTGGAGTAAAAGAAACGATAGCATGGTACAAAAAAGAAAACTGGATTTAATCAGCGCGGAGATCGTTACGCTTGTTTATGTAGCGGTGACGACAGTGATGGTTCTTCTGTTCTGGAACCATCTGGCGAATCCTGTCGGCATGCTCGGACTCCGGCTCATTGCAGTGGCAATAATGGTTGTCACCCATTTCACCTTCAAGCTGCTGCCCACCCGCTTGGCATTGGCATGGAGGTCGTTCCCTTTGTTTGCCCTGCTCATATGGTGGTATCCGGAGATTTATGATTTCTGCAGCATATTCCCTTATCTCGACCATGTGTTTGCCAATGCCGACCAAGTGATTTTCGGTTGCCAGCCTTCACTGGAGTTCGACAAATGGTTGGATTCTGCCTTCTGGAGCGAGATGTTCAACATGGGCTATTACTCCTATTATTATCTGATGTTTGCAGTGCTGATGTTCTATTTGATATTCAGAACGAAAAACTACGACAAGGCGTCATTCATATTCCTTGGCTCGTTCTTCCTCTTCTATTTCATCTATGAATTCCTGCCTGTAGCTGGTCCGCAATACTATTTCTGCGCCCTCGGCAACATCTATGGTGATGGACTTACCCAGTCGTCATTCCCCGACATAGGCCATTATTTCCGCACTCACACGGAGATGATTACGCCCGAAGTGAAGGGCGTGTTCAGCCAGCTCGTGATTTCTGCGCAGGAGATTGGAGAACGCCCAGAGGCAGCTTTCCCAAGCAGCCATGTGGGAATGAGCACGGTGTGTATGCTGTTGGCATGGAAGTCGGGCAACAAATGGTTATTCTGGATTCTCATACCGTTCTATGTGCTTCTGTGCATGGCTACGGTCTATATAAAGGCACACTACCTGGTGGATTCAATTGCAGGACTCCTGATCGCACTTTTGTTTTTCTTCATAACAAGTAAAGCTTATGAAAGCAGTCATAGACAATAAAATACCTTATATAAAAGGACAGATAGAGCGGCTGGTGGACGAGACAGTCTACTTGCCGGGCTTTGGAATCAGCCATGCCGACATCATCGATGCCGACATTCTGATCGTTCGTACACGGACAAAATGTAACCGTGAACTACTTGAGGGAACACGGGTGAAACTCATTGTTACTGCCACAATCGGCTTCGATCACATTGACACAGAATATTGTGAGAAGGCTGGTATCCGCTGGACCAATTGTCCGGGATGCAATGCCAATTCCGTATGCATTTACGTTCACAACGCATTGGTGCTGACCCATCGGCTCAATCCGATGCTCACGGTTGGAATAGTCGGCGTGGGACACGTGGGCACTCTCGTGATGCACGATTTGGAACGATGTGGAATGAGAGTCTTGCTCTCCGACCCTCCACGCCACGACAAAGGCGACTTCGTGGAAGGACATAAGTTCACTGACCTGAAGCAAATTCAGGAAGAAGCCGACATCATCACTTTTCACACTCCGCTCAACAAAGAAGGAAAATACTCCACCTTCCACATTGCAGATGCCAATTTCTTTGCTGGACTGAAGAAAAAACCGTTTATAATCAATGCATCCAGAGGTGGAGTGGTGGACAACGCTACGTTGCTCGATGCCATCAACAACCGTCAGGTGGCAGATGCAGTGGTCGACACATGGGAAAACGAACCGAATATCAGCACAGAGTTGCTCAAGCGTGTGGCAATAGGTACGCCACACATTGCAGGCTATTCAGCCGACGGAAAGGCAAATGCCACACGGATGTCGCTGAATGCAGTGGCTGAATTTCTCGGTATTTCGTTCGAGCCCGACATCCATATTCCCGATGGAGAACCTCTCTCTCCCGGCACTCTGCAGAAAGACTCTGCCACGCTAAAGGAAGCACACGAGAGATTTGAAGAATTAAGAAGTAACTATCCAATAAGAAGAGAATGAAATATTTATTGCTTGTCGTCATGGTGTTTGTCTCAATGAATGCAGTATCACAGGAAAAACCTGCAAATGACATTGATGACGACGATGTGACATTGTTCGACGACAGCGTCTGGTACGACAAGATAACGGGCAGACGCATACATCTCCAACGACTTGGAGGTGTTGACACGCTTGTATACGTAAAATCCAACGCTCTCATTGCCCTGGCAAAAGATCTTGGAATCAATGCTCTTATTCTGAGCTGGGACAACCTGGTGCAGAACCGCGAATGGGCAAAGGTCACGATGCACGACATTCGCGACCACTTCTCCCACCGCCCTGTGCTGGACAACGACAGTTTTTCGGGCAACCAGTTCTCACATCCCTACCATGGCGCCATGTTCTACAATGCTGCACGCAACGAAGGACTCAGCTATGGAGTGTCGTTGCTCTATCCGATATTGGGAAGCGCTTCGTGGGAATGGCTTTGCGAAACGAATGCACCGGCAATCAACGACCTCTTGTCCACTGGAGTGGGTGGCGCAGCAATCGGTGAAGTCACACACCGCACGTCCGACATTTTCTTCGATGACTCACGCTGTGGAGCCAACCGCGTTGTGAGAGAGTTGATTGGTACTTTGTTGAACCCAGTGCGAGGCATACACCGTCTTATATCAGGTGAAATGTGGCGCATAAGTCCTTCACGAGGCAAACGCGTGCAGCCCCAGCCCTATTCGTTTGAAGTGGGACTCGGTTATCGTGGAATGAAAGAACTCAAAGGTCAGAAACAATATACGGAAGCTGGATATCTCGAATTCAATTTCAACTATGGCGTCCGTTTCAATCCTTCAGGCAAGAGCAAGCCGTTCGACTTGTTCAGCATGTCGTTGCTCACCAATCTAGGTAAGGACCATCCGACTGTAGGCAACTTCGAAATCATCGGTCGACTTGCTTCTGCACAGATACAGCACACTCACAACTGGGGACTCGATGTCGGTTTCTACCATTCTGTGAAATATGTTGACCACTATTCGAAATACGAGCAGCGGGCACACAACTTCTCCATCATCTCCGAAGCCGTAAGTTTTGGCGGCGGACTCTATGCGGAACATTCCACAGACAAGATAAATTTTTTCAACGACTTCATGATAAGTGCTGTGCCGTTTGGCGGAACCAATGCCGACTACTATCCGAAGCGCAGATACAACTTTGCAAGCGGTGCAAGCATTCGCAACAACACCCAGTTCTACATCAATCAGAAAGCGACCATAGGCAACAAGTTCTATTTCGCCCGACTCTACAGCATTAAAGGCAAAAATCCGGAAGAACTGCAGCAACAGATGGATTCGAATGTGGAAATCGACAGCTGGGGCGACCAGGGAAACCACTCGGTGATCACCAATAACCTCTTCCTGCAATACAACCTGAAAAAGAACATGCGCCTGAATGTCGACTATCAGATTTATTACCGCAGTTCAAACTACAAGTACTATTCTGGTGTTCATGCCAAGAGTCATGAATGGAAGCTTGGACTGATTTATTCAATATAAGTCAAGGACAAGTTTAAGGTAAAGCAAGTGCAAATTCAAGGTAAGGCAAGAGCAAATTCAATGTGAAACATGGGTAAACTCTCCAATGATATGGGTCCGTTTATAAAGGAACATCTGCACGATGACGTCAAAGAGCTGGCACTGCAATATGCCAAATATTCTGACATCGACATGCGCCAGGCATTGGTTCAGATACAAGGTTGGCAGATAGCGGAAAAGAAACTCCCGCTGTGGGCACAGACCGATGGTATTCTTTTTCCGGTACATATCTCTATGGAACAATGCTCCTCGCAAACCACAGCTGAATATAAAGCAGAAGTAATCAGTCGGCTGTTGCCTGACCGCGGCACAATGACAGACCTCACAGGAGGTTACGGAGTGGACGCAACGATGATGGGCAGACTTTTCAATCATCTCACCTTTGTCGAACCCAACGCTGACTTGTGCAAGCTGGCACAAAACAACTTGCCGCTCTTGGGCGTGAACGATTTCACCGTCATCGACGGCACGTGTGAGTCTGTTTTGGCAAACATCGACAGGCAAGACTTGATATTCATCGACCCCTCACGCCGCAATGCCAATGGAGTAAAAACCTTTGCGATGGAAGACTGCACGCCCAACGTCCTTCAGCTTCAAGACCAGCTGTTGCAGAAGGCAGGGATGGTCATGATTAAGCTCTCTCCCATGCTCGACATCACGTCAGTCATCTCCAGCCTGAAATCTGTGAGGGAAATACATATTGTAAGTGTAGCGGGAGAATGCAAGGAAATCCTTGCTTTGATGGAAAGTGAAACCACGAATCCATCGGTACGAATCGTATGCGTCAACTTGGTCGGTAACGGGCTCTCTCAACAATATGCGTTCTGTCCCGAAGATGAAGATCATTCTGCTTGCCACTTCACACCGCAGGTCGGACAGTTCCTTTACGAACCCAACGCATCGATAATGAAGGCAAAGTGTTTCAAGTCGATTGCTTCGTCGTTCAGTATCGACAAACTCCATCCCAACAGTCATCTTTATACATCCGATGAATTCGTTCCCGTTTTTCCCGGCCGTTCGTTTCGTGTGGTCAAGATCTTGCCAATGGACAAGCATGGAATCAAGGAGCTACAGACCTTCCGTCAGGCGAATCTATCGATACGGAATTTCTCGTCGTCAGTTGCCGAATTGCGCAAGAAACTGAAACTGAAAGAGGGTGGTGACCTCTACATCTTCTTCACCACATTGGCTGATAACCACAAAGTAGCCATCGTCTGTCGCAAGCCGCAGTAATGTTGGATTGAGCCAGTTGAACAGATTACTCTGACCAAATTATTCTATACATTGGCCAAACCTCCATTCGTGGTATCGGTGTTAGTTTTGCAAATTTGGCAATTACTTTTGGTGCATTTTCCTAACATAATCAATTATTGTTGTCCGCTAAACATAGAATGTCCTTCCGAACCCGTTGTTTTACAGCAGATTCGGCCAATCAAAGTGTTCCCAAGCC
>CAVHYP010000076.1:0-6146 GCA_963640465.1 Bacteroidaceae bacterium
AACAGTTTTGGGTTAGCCTCCGGACTTCCTCTCCACGGGGTTTGTCGGGTGCGCCGAAAATTAGTCTGCTAATTTAAGGTACAATGAAAAGCTGACGGTAATGGCGTTCCAATATGATGATGAGCATAACACAGAACGTGTCTTGACGAACTCAACGGTTGGATACGGTAGAACTCTGGAGGCAAATTCTGATAACCGAGGACGTATATCCCGCTGGTGGATTGAGTATGACGAAAACGGATACGTAGTTTCCGAGAAATACCACAGTCTCGACAACTCTCCAGTTGGCGACGAGAACGGAATCTATGGCAGGACATATGTCAGGGATGATAAAGGTCGGGCCATAGAAATCCACTATATTGGCATGGATGGCAAGCCTCAACCTACAAAGTGGGGACTTGGTATCAAAAAGTTTGAGTATGACGATGATGACAACTGGGTCAAAGCAACTTATCTTACCGTGGACGGGAAAGCAACCTTTGACGACACAGATGGAACGGCTATCTACAAACTGGAATATGACGAATATGGAAACCCGGTCACCGTATTTCAATGTGACGGAACAGGCAAACCAATGCTTCCAAAGAAAAATGAATTTTCAGGAGCTCACTATACATATGACGAAAAAGGTATGCGCATTCAAATGGAAGTTCTTGACACTGACCATCAGTTGATGTTTGAAAAGAGCATGGGTTGTGCAGTGATAAAGTATGAATACGATGAGAATGGATACGACAGCAAGCGAACTTTCTGTGATACAAAAGGGACTCCAGTGCTGACAAAAGAAGGCAATGCCATTGCAGAGTTCAAGAATGATGAACATGGGAACACTATAGAGCAATGGTACAAAGATACCAAAGGTAATCTCTGTGAAACCACTTCCAGATATGCAGGTGCAAAGGCCGAGTATGATTCCATTGGAAACCTGACAAAGGTTGTTTACTATGATACGAACAAGAAACCGGCGATTCTCGATGATGGTGTTACCGGTGTGCTGATAAAGTACAATGAGTTTGGTCAAAAAACTCAAACCACCAACCTTGGCAAGGACTTGAAGCCGGCACCAAACAATGATGGTATTATAATATGCAGTGTAGAATACGACAAGCGTGGGAATGATATCAAATACTCTTACTATGAGGCTAATGGCAAAACTCTGAGATTAGACTCAGAGGGTATTGCAGGCTGGACTTATGCTTATGATGAGACTGGTGCCTTAATTGAGGTGGCGTACTTCGATACAAAGGGTAATCCAGTCATTTCATTGTCCGAGCATTTTGCAAAGATGAAGATTACATATGACGAGAATGGCAATCGCAATACTGTGCGCTACTATGATGCAAATGACAACCTGACACTCGTTGATGGAATTGCTGGCCGTGACTTCAAAAATGACAAACGTGGCAATGTACTAGAAGAAAAACCAGTTGGTCTAAACAATGAGCTTGCTGCGGGCAAACTGATAAGCAAATGCAAATACGATGAATTCGCGAATCAAACAGAGCAAGCCCTGTACGATAAATCCGGTGCTGCTGTCAATAAGTTTGGCATTCACCGCTATGTATATGTTTACAACAGCCGTAATCAGATTGTGGAACAACGCAACTACGGCACAAACGGACAGCTTGTTGTGGGCACAGACAATGGAACCTTTGCTATTCAGAAGAATGAGTACGATGCAATGGGCAACTGCATCAAAACATCGTATTTCGGGACAGATTCGAAACCGATGGTTGGTGATGAAGGCTGGAGCAGTTCAAATTATGAATATGACAACTATGGCAACATAATCAAACAAAGTTTCTTTGGTATAGATGGTAAGCCTACCGACCCATCTGTGATGGTGCCAGTGGGAATCTGTAAGTACGACAAGAACAACAACAGAATCTACATTGCAGCCCAGGATGGAAAAGGACATTTCATCATCAATCCGAATGTGGGATGGGCCATTAGTCGGTCGGAATATGATGCAAAGTCCAATCTGACTTCCCGGGCTGTGTACGATGCCAATGACAAGCCGATGATTGGTTCGGACGGTTATCATAAGATCACATAATAAGTATGATGAAAATGACAACCAGACCGAGGAGGCTTACTTTGACACAAAAGAAAAGCCAACGTCAGTGGAGGGCGTGCATAAGCAGAAAACAGAGTATAATGCTAAGGGACAAATCATGTCAATGAGCACCTACAATCAAGCAGGCAAACCTGTTGACAATTCGTATGGCTACCAAAAGATGACTGTTACTTATAAAGATGATATTGCTGCAGTCAGAAAATACTACAGTGCATCGGGCTCTCTCTTTGCAACTCAGACTTACAGCGCATCAACTGGCAACTGGACAACAAAGATGGCTCCTGAAACAGGTAATGCACCAGTAACAAACAATGTTTCAAGCGCATCTTCGGATTGGCACAAGGCAGTTCAGGACGCAAATGCCGAGTGTCCATTAAATTGTGGTAACGGTGTCTATCTACAGTCGATTACGGCATCTGGCAATAGCGTGACGGTGAAATTCAAACTGATGGAAGTTTCGAAATACGACATGACAGAAGAGCAGAATAGAAACATAAGTTCAGTTGCTGTCCAAACAGCAAATGAGATGAAACGTGCAATTGACGCCCCGTCTAATGTAACTGTTCTTGTGAAAATAATGGATAAAGCAGATCGTTTAATCTATAGTAAATAGTAAATGCGTATGAAAACAAGACTTTCAATTCTGACCATGCTGGTTTTGCTGTTTGTGATACCAGCTTCTGCCAATGACTTGACGACCGAGCAAAAGGCGTTCAGGGCAGACATCATGTCATTCCTCAAGGAAGAAGGATTCGCTCCTTTTCTTGACGAAAACAGCTTGAAATTCAAGAAGGAAGGACAAGTATATTGGATTGACATTTCCGAGAGTTCACCTTTCTATATTGAATTCCATCGTTCAGGGCTCAGCTGTGAAAAAGACAGTTGGGCAAAAGCTCTTATCGCATGTAACAAGACAAATAAGGCTTACAAGTGTGCGAAAGCAATTCTCAATGACGACTATGTGTCGTTAGCAGTCGAGATGTATTGTCATTCATCCGAGGAATTCAAGTACACATTCTATAGTAACATAAAGTCACTTGATGCTGTTCATTCAGCTGTGCAAGACTACTATGCAGAGCTAGCTTCATCAGCTTCTGCACCATTCTCGATAACCTCAGTAGATGTTGCCAATACCGATGTTGATGGCAATATAATCACCGGCTATGGTTCAACAATTTATTCATATCAGACGCAGTATCTGAAGCCACGTATAAAATGTGACGTGGAAACTGCCGGTACATACGAAATCTACATAAAGTTGATTACCCCTGATGGCACATACTCTACTGGAAATGGTTCACCTTCGGGTTATAGCTATAGCAGCACATTGACCATGGAAGCAGGTACACACTCATACCTTATACCTGGATGGGGCGCAAAGACTTCCGGCAAATGGTCGGCAGGAACCTATCGTTTTGAATTTTACTACGATGATGAGCTTATAGGGCAGAAACAATTCACCGTAAAGTAGGGTAATCTAACTGTAATAGAATGTCTACGGTGGTCCACTTTTGAGATGAGGCACGACAATATTCTCTCTGTAATTCAGCATTAGCATTCTGAATTTGTACCAACAATATTTCATGATTTATGACAAACTGTCATGCCTTTGTCTGCGATTGTCAGCATTGCATTTTTTGGCACAGGATTTGTATTTTGATGGATTGAACGCATGAATGAAACGATGCGCGAGATTATAAGTGTAACAACATAATAAAAAGAAAACGAGTATGAATATCAAACCATTGGCAGACAGAGTACTGATAGTACCTGCACCTGCAGAGACAAAGACTGTTGGCGGTATCATTATCCCTGATACAGCTAAAGAGAAACCGCTTCAGGGCGAAGTAGTGGCTGTCGGAAACGGCACAAAGGACGAGGAGATGGTATTGAAAGTGGGTGACAAGGTGTTGTATGGCAAGTACGCCGGCACTGAAGTTGAATACGAAAACACTAAGTATCTCATTATGCGTCAATCTGACGTTGTCGCTATTCTTGGATAAGTTGTTGAACAATTAAATTACAGTATAGAACTATGGCTAAAGATTTGAAATTTGATATAGACGCCCGCAAAGAACTTAAGCAGGGTGTCGACACACTGGCAAATGCCGTGAAGGTGACTCTTGGTCCTAAGGGACGTAACGTCATCATTGAGAAGAAGTTCGGTGCACCTCAGATCACTAAGGACGGTGTGACTGTTGCTAAGGAGATTGAACTGAGCGACGCTTTCCAGAACACTGGAGCACAGCTCGTGAAGAGTGTTGCCAGCAAGACAGGTGACGATGCAGGCGACGGAACTACTACTGCCACAGTACTGGCACAGGCTATCTGCACTGCAGGGCTGAAGAATGTGGCTGCAGGTGCCAACCCGATGGACTTGAAACGAGGTATCGACAAGGCAGTTGCCAAGGTTGTGGAGAATATCAAGGCTCAGAGCGAGCAAGTGAACGACAACTATGACAAAATTGAGCAGGTTGCCACTGTCAGTGCCAACAACGACCAGGAAATCGGCAAGTTGATTGCCGACGCAATGAAGAAAGTTAGCAAGGACGGTGTGATCACCATCGAGGAGGCTAAGTCGCGTGACACTACCATCAGCGTGGTTGAAGGCATGCAGTTCGACCGTGGCTATCTGTCATCATACTTCGTTACTGACACTGAGAAGATGGAGTGTGTGATGGACAATCCTCTTATCCTTATCTACGACAAGAAGATTTCCAACATCAAGGATTTCCTTCCAATCCTAGAACCTGCAGTACAGACAGGTCGTCCGTTGCTGGTAATCGCAGAGGATGTAGACAGCGATGCACTGACCACTCTCGTAGTGAACCGTCTGCGCAGCCAGTTGAAGATTTGCGCTGTGAAGGCTCCAGGCTTCGGCGACCGTCGCAAGGCAATGCTTGAGGATATTGCAGCACTTACCGGTGGTGTGGTAATCAGCGAAGAGAAGGGTCTCAAACTCGAGCAGGCTACAATGGAGATGCTTGGTAGCGCCGAGAAGGTTACTATCAGCAAGGACAACACTACCATTGTTGGCGGCAAGGGGGACAAGGAGAATATCAAGGACCGTGTGAACCAAATCAAGAACGAGATAAAGAACACTACTTCTGACTACGACAAGGAGAAACTTCAGGAGCGTTTGGCAAAACTCTCTGGCGGTGTAGCAGTACTCTATGTGGGTGCAGCATCTGAGGTCGAGATGAAGGAAAAGAAAGATCGTGTGGATGATGCACTTTGCGCAACACGTGCAGCCATCGAGGAAGGTACAGTAGTAGGTGGTGGTGTGGCTCTCATCCGTGCCATCGACTCACTCAATGACTTGAAGGGCGAGAATACCGACGAGGACACTGGTATCGCCATCATCCGCCGCGCCATCGAAGAGCCTCTCCGTCAGATTGTGGCTAACGCAGGCATGGAAAGTAGCGTAGTGGTTGACAAAGTTCGTAACGGCAAAGGCGACTACGGCTACAACGCACGCAAGGATGTTTATGAGAACCTCCGTGAGAGCGGAATCATCGACCCGGCAAAGGTAACTCGTGTAGCTCTTGAGAACGCAGCTTCAATCGCAGGCATGTTGCTCACAACTGAGTGCGTGATTTGCGATAAGAAAGAAGAGAAGCCTGAAATGCCAATAGGCGGTGGCCAAGGCATGGGCGGCATGATGTAATTCTGAGATAATTCTTATAGTTGTACATCATATATTATACAATGAAGGCAGGCTAACCAATCGTTAACCTGCCTTTTTGTTTGACTAGCATGTATGTTGTCTAATGGGTGCAAGTCTCTAACGAGCCATGGTAGTGGGAATCGTCCAGTCAGAGAGACAAGGGTGTCCATCGCAAGGTGGAATCTGAAAGAAGTCAGCGACAAACATCTGGCCCAACGTACAGAAACTTGACATAAGGCTACATATAGGAATAAGACTGCAAAAAGAGCCGAAGTCCAATAACTACTCGGAACTATATGAAGTAAATCAAGTGGGTATAAGATGGAAAGACAACATGCTTAACTAGTGAGGTCTCACGGACATGATGAATAGTTGCCTTTACGAAAATCATGGAGTAAAGCT
>CAVHYP010000077.1:0-5198 GCA_963640465.1 Bacteroidaceae bacterium
GCTTACTCGGGACTTGCACCCGTTAGACAATGCTCATGCCGAGCATACAAGCAAATGTCCACTGGGAAATTCCCAGTGGACATTTATCATTTTTCTGTCAGAGTGAGCGCTTACATCAAATTGCATGTGTCTTGCTCAGGCAAAGTGTATCTTACCCTGGACTATGCATGCAAATGCATTGCTGCCTTCAATCAAACCACCTTCACCTTCACGATGTATGTGACGCGATAGTATTTGCTTGAACCACTTGGTTTGTAGCGTATGCCCTGCTTGATGGTGTACGTGCGTCCTTTCTTCAGGCGTCCCGGGTATTGGCCCACATAGCATTTGAAGGTCTCGGGGCGGAACTCTGCAAAGATATAGGCGCTGTTGTCGTAGTTGCACACGTTGCCCTGTGAGTTAAACCAATGACCAAGCACGGTTGACGAGCTGGTACTGGTGGTCGTATTGGTAGTAACCGTTGCATTGCTGCTGTTGATGGCAATGAAACCCGGGTTGGCTGTACTGCTGCACTTGGTAGACTGCAGTTGCCTGGTGGAAAGTCCGAGTGCCTTGCTTGCCGCCTCCATATCGTACTGCACCACTACTGATGAATAGCTGCTGCCGTCGTATGCCAGTTCGGCATTGATGACGACTGTGGTGTCCTTGCGCACGTAATCGGTTGGATAGTCCTCAAAATAGCCGTATTTGTTCGTACCTTCAAACTTCACCTGATAAGGCCACTGCTCGTCGTTAGCAGAAGAGTCGTCCCACGCATGGCGCCAATGAGAAGTCGGTGCACCGGTAACCACAAACCACATTTTCTCTGTACCCTCGGGCACAACAAACTCTGCCACGCCTTCTTGTTCCTTGTAGGGTTGGCCGTAAACGCGTGAGCCGTCGGCGAGGTATGCCACAAAGCCATATCTCCATCCTGCTTTCGTCACATTGTATTTGCGGTAACCCTGATCGCCGGCAAGGCCCTTGAAGTAAGCCCTGATAGTGTCGCCTGCCTCGACATTGTTCACTCGAATGTGGTTGTAGCCGTAGTTCTCCACACAATGGGCTGAATCCACCTGCCAGAGGTATGGGTCGTTGTCCGACTGGCTGACATATGCGGAATGGCAGTCGATGTACGAATTGCCTCTCTCGCGTATGCCGTCGATGTCCCATGTACAGGTACGCTGTGCATAGTTGAATATCTCGTCGTTGAATTCCGATTGGCTGATGCCGGTGATGCGCTGGTAAGCCTCCACCGGGTCTTCGGGATAAGTTTCCTCGCGCCACAGTGTTCCTATGAACTTCTTGCCATGGAGCATGCACCAGTAGTCTTGGATGAAGTAGTTGGCATAGCGCCAGTCTTCATGCATAAGGTTTTTGTTGCAGTGGCTGAGGTAGTCGGAGAAGTAGTAGTTGGTGAACTGCTGGTCGGGATACACCTTGAATCCCTGCCACTGTGCGCAACTCTCCCACCACATGCATCCGCCACTGCCGTTGCTGCCGAAGCCGTATCGCCAACCGTGGCTCTCGCCAAGGTCGCAGCTCACGAGGTACTGGAATGAATGGCCAATCTCGTGTGCCAGCGTGTGTCCGCCACTGGCGTTTAGTGCCACTGGAGTACACCACAATGCACCAATCTTGGTGTCGTAGCCCGAACCGGTTGCATTCCATCCAGTGCTGTCTGCCACGAATATCTCAATCTTGTATTTGTCGGTTGACTTTGAGTTGCCCGGAACCACGAATCCAAGGCTGTCGCTGTAGTAGTCGAAGAGATTCTCTGCCCTCTCCAGCATGAGGTCCACATCAAGCGAGTTGCCCGACGCCTTCTTCGGGTCATCGCCCAGTTTCGGTCCCCAAAACACAATGTAGTGTTCGCTCTCTTTGCTGCGCTGGAAGCACCATTCGCTTGCCTGACTGTCGAAATTATGGTTTTTCAGT
The DNA here is from genome assembly GCA_963640465.1 of Bacteroidaceae bacterium. Lineage (GTDB taxonomy): Bacteria > Bacteroidota > Bacteroidia > Bacteroidales > Bacteroidaceae > Colivivens. Next base: position 1,918 of record CAVHYP010000077.1, read on the forward strand.
GCGCTCGGCCGATAAAGAATCCTGCCCGGGTCGTGAAACGTGTAGTAGTCATACTTGCTGGCATAAGTGCGTGTGGTATGGTCGAGTTTGTTACCGAGGTTTTTCTTGTAGTACAGATACATCGCAGCCTTGCGGAACTCTATGGAGTCATACTGTGTCAGGTCAATCACATCCGATTCGGAAAAGCGGTCGGCATTGTGAAGCCACATCTTGTCCTGTGCAAAGGCAGTTGCCGACGCAAGAGCCAATGCTCCAATGAACCAACTTCTCATTTCTTGCAGATTTTAAGGGAAGTCTCCCCCACTTTGATTATATACACGCCCTTTTCCAACGATGAAGTCTCCACCACAGTCATTCCGTCGGTCTTGGTGATTTTTGCCTCCACTTTCGTTCCGTCGGTCTTGTACACGCTGACCATCTTGTCCGTTGTGTTCAGATAGAGGGCATTGCCGTCATACGAGCTTGTCACATCCTTCGTTTCCTCAATGCCTGCCGCATCAGTCTGACTGATGTAGAACTTGCTGATATTTCCGAACGTATAGACATCGGTCTCCACCGACACATCGCCGACATCAAACCTCATGACAGGATTGGTGTCGCCGCCAAGATAGTAGTACACAAGAGTTCCGTTCGTCAGAACCAGAACCAGGCTCTTTGCGCTCATTGCCAGCGACATGGCAAGCAACAGAGTCAGAGTCAATAATTTCCTCATATTCATAAATATAGTAGCACTTTAGTTTTATTCATCACATGCCGAAAACATGGCAAACGCCATCGGCACGGCAAATGTAGGCATAAAATCCGATACGGCAAACCTTTTGACCGATTATTTCATGCAAAGCCACTTCTCCGGCTCTCCTACCCTCCTATTTTGACAGACACCAATGCCCATCCGACACGAGTGTCAGCCGACACCACAGCCATTTTGTCAGCTTCCCAGTCCTTTGGCATTGTGTTTGTATTCCATCCCGGTAAACGACAGATTCAAAACAAACATACATATATATGAAAGGTAATATTGGGGTAACAACCGAGAACATATTCCCCGTTATCAAAAAGTTCTTGTACAGCGATCACGACATCTTTTTGCGTGAGATAGTAAGCAATGCAGTCGATGCCACACAGAAACTCCGCACCCTCGCCCAGAAGGGAGATATGAAGGAAGAACTGGGCGACATCACCGTCCGTGTGAAAGTCGACAAGGAAGCAGGTACACTGACAATCAGCGACCGCGGAATCGGTATGACAGAAGACGAAATCAACCAGTACATCAACCAGATTGCATTCTCCTCAGCCAACGACTTCCTCGACAAGTACAAGGAAGACGCCAATGCCATTATCGGACACTTCGGACTGGGATTCTACAGCGCCTTCATGGTGAGCAAGAAAGTGGAAATCGTCACCAAGAGCTGGAAAGAAGGTAGCCAGGCAAAGAAATGGTCGTGCGACGGCAGCCCAGAGTACACCATCGAAGACGCAGAGAGAGACAGCCGAGGCACCGACATCATCATGCATATCGACGACGACTGCAAGGAATTCCTCGAAGAAGCACGCATCCAGTCGCTGCTCACCAAGTACTGCCATTTTCTGCCAATCAGCATAGCCTTCGGCAAGAAGAAAGACTGGAAAGACGGCAAGCAAGTGGAAACTGATGAAGACAACATCATCAACGACACCACACCGCTTTGGACAAAGAAACCGACCGAACTGAAAGATGAGGACTACACGAAGTTCTACCGCGAACTCTATCCGATGGCAGACGAGCCATTGTTCTGGATACATCTGAACGTCGACTTCCCGTTCCATCTCACCGGAGTGCTCTACTTTCCAAAAGTAAAGAACAGCATCGAACTGCAGAAAAACAAAATCCAACTCTACTGCAATCAGGTGTTCGTCACCGACAGCGTAGAAGGCATCGTACCCAACTTCCTCACTCTGCTCCATGGAGTCATCGACTCACCCGACATCCCGCTCAACGTGAGCCGAAGCTACCTGCAAAGCGACAGAAACGTGAAGAAAATCTCCACATACATCACCAAGAAAGTGAGCGACCGCCTTCAGAGCATCTTCAAGAACGACCGCAAAGAGTTCGAGGAGAAGTGGGACAACATCAAGATATTCATCCACTACGGCATGCTGTCCGAACCCGACTACTACGACAAGGCAAAGAACTACGCACTGCTGAAAGACACCGAAGGCAAGTACTTTACCTACGAAGACTACAAGACCCTCATCAAAGACACACAGACCGATAAAGACGGCACCCTCGTCTACCTCTATGCACAGAACTTAGACAACCAATACTCCTACATCGAGGCAGCCAAGAAGAAAGGCTACAGCGTGCTCCTGATGGATGGAGAACTCGATGCCGCCATGCTCGGACTGCTTGAAGAGAAAAACGAGAAGACACGCTTCGTGCGAGTAGACTCCGATGTCATCGACAACATCATCCGCAAGGACGACACCACCGGCAACACCTCTGACGACAGCATCCTGAAAGACATCTTCCAGACACAGATGCCGAAAGTCGACAAAATAGAATTCAGCGTATCAGCCCAGGGCATGGGCGAAAGCAGTGACCCGATTGTCATCACACAGAGCGAGTACATGCGCCGAATGAAAGAGATGTCAAAACTGCAACAGGGAATGTCGTTCTACGGCGAGATGCCCGACATGATGAACGTCGTAGTCAACACCGACCACCCACTCGTCAAGAGCATACTCGAGGCAGGCGAAGCTGCCACCACCGAAGCCCTCAAGCCAATTGATGCCGAAATCCGTGGACTCTCAGCCCGCAAAGACGCCATCAACCAGAGCAACAAAGACAAGAAGTGGGACGAAATCACCCAGGAAAGCAAAGACGAACTCAGCAAGACCGAGAAAGACATCGAAGAGCAGAAAGGCAAGAAGTCGGAAGTCATCGCCAGCTTTGCCAAAGACAACAGTGTGGTCCATCAGCTCATCGACCTCGCCCTGCTCCAGAACGGGCTGCTCAAGGGTGAAGCCCTCAACAACTTCATCCACCGCAGTGTCAGCATGATAAAGTAAACGGGCAATCGCATTCCAGCAAATTCAGCAAATTCAGCACAAACCCGAATTATTCGCTAGGGGGGAGACCTGCCAAACGGCAAGTCTCCCTTTTTCGTATGCTGGACCAAACTTGCCCAGACTATGCCATGGCAAAAAAATATGGCGCACCCGACAAACCCCGTGGAGAGGAAGTCCAGAGGCTAACCCAAAACTGTTGACAAACGATACATGAAGAAAGGTATGTCCGAGAC
>CAVHYP010000078.1:0-5146 GCA_963640465.1 Bacteroidaceae bacterium
TGCCTTATATGAAGTTTCTGTTCGTTAGACCAGATGTTTGCCGCCAGCTTCTTTCAGATTCCACCTCGCGACGGACACCCTTGCTCTTGGCTATGTAATTCCCGCTATTAGGGCTTACTCGGGACTTGCACCCGTTAGACAATGCTCATGCCGAGCATACAAGCAAAAGGACACCATAACCACTATGATGTCCTTTCTCATGAACTAAACTAATATTATTAACTAACTACTCAACTAATATTTTCTTTACTGTTCCGTCACTCATGCGGACGATGTTGATTCCCTTGGTGTAGCCGCCAGGAAGTTTGCGTCCTGTGAGGTCGTACACTCCGGTAATCGATGATCCTCCGTCGGAAACCTGTATTTCATCGATTCCCACCGGATTGACTCCATCCATACTGAGAGTGATTGACTTGATGTATATCGGTCCGGTACCGTCGGTCCAGAATCCTGCTTTGTAGATTGCAGACGGGTCGATGGTTCTGCCGTTTGGAGTTACAAGGTTGTGGAGGTCGATGACCGCAGTGGTAGTCTTCTTCATGTCCAGCACGTAGCAGTCCGACCAGTAGTTGGTGGAGTCAAACAGGCGGAATGAAGGCTGTGCACTTGATGCGCGTCTCAACTTCACGATGATGTAGTTGAATGCTGATAAGTCTACTCCGTCGGTGTATTCCCATCCGCCGAAGCCATACTGGCTGGTCTTCAGCGAACCGCTCTTTTCGACAAATGTGCCTGTGCCGTAGATCGACGGGTTGAATGCATCGGCTGTCAATGGGAAGTAGGACACGTTGACTGTGAATGAAACGCCGCGTGTGTTGCCGAAATGGTCGGTGTAGGATGCTGTCACCTCGGTCTCTCCCTCGTTCTGGGCGATGATCTTGCCGCCGATTACCTGCACGATGTCGGGGTTGGTGTAGGTGAAACTGCAGTTTGATGCCACGCTTGTTTCAAGTCCGGACTTTGATGTGCAGATGATGTCGAGCGACTTGGCGCTTCCCGGAATCATCGTGTATGAAGTCTTCTTGAGGTTGAGGGTTTCCATTGAGAGGTCTTCGGTGGTGTAGGTGTGGAGCACTCCTGAACCATAGAAGTATTCTTCGGCGTAGTTTGGCTCGGTTGAGAACCAGTCGATGTCGACGTAGCCTCCAAGTCGCTTGGTTGCGTAGTTGAACAGGAAGAATCTGTTGCCCACGAACACGCCCAAGGTATATGCCATTGTCATTTCATTGCCGAACTTGGTGTAAGTCTTGTTGTCGGTGCTGTAATAGAAGTTGGCTTTGCTTGTGCCGAAGTTCACTACGGCGCGCAGATACACAGTGTCGCTTTCTATTTCGTCGCCGAGCACAGCTGTCTGTTCTCCGCTCAGTTTTGTCTGCATCAGGTTGTAGAGGTATCTCTTGCCGTCAATCTGCTTTATTCCGATGTAGGCATAAGGTTCCTGGAATACTGCGAGACCAGCGATGTCGCCGTCCTGCATATTGTTGACGACCATCTTGATTGTGCCGTAGGAGTTCATGTACTTGCTGCTTGCTGTGCCCACCGGACTGTAGCCGAGGATTCGTTGTGAGAGGCTGTTGCGTGCCTGCTGCAGTGAGTCGGTGACTGTCACTGTGTGCAGACGCAGATAGCCTGGGTTCTCAAGGAGGCTCCAACTGCCGTTCTCCGGATTGTGGTTCCATTCCCACTGCATTCCGAGGGTTGGTTCGGTGAAGGTGTCGTTGGTGTCGAGATAAGTGCGCTGGTAGGTCTGACCCACATTTGGCTTGTTATAGCTCTTGCCACCTACGCTCACGTCGATTCCGTTGTTGCCGATGATTGGCCATCCGTCTTCCCAAACCACTGGTTCGAGGTAAGGGATACGTCCTATGGCTCCTGCGTCCTTGAACAGGATGGTCCACCATTCGCCGGTCTGTGTTTCAATCAGTGCACCCTGATGGATGTGCTGGTTGGCGAATACTCTGCCGTTGTGCTCTTCGTAAGGACCCATCGGTGAGGTTGACCGGAATATTGTCTGGCTACCTTCCGTACCTCCGTAGGTTGCGTAGATGTAATAGTAGTCGCCAATGTGGTACATGTGGCTACCTTCAAGTCCGTTGCCCAATGAGAGGACTTTGGTTGACTTCAGTTTGTTGAAATTGCGGTCGAGCTGGTTCACATAGATGTCGCCGATTCCGCAAGCCACATAGATGTAACCGTCGCCTTCGTCGTCGAACAGCCAGCCTGAATCGTAGTAGTGGTCTTTCATCTTGATCATGGTCCACTTGCCTTCAGGGTCGGTGGTGGTGAGCAGGATGTTCTGTGTGTTGTCCACTCCGCTGCGTCCGTAGCAGATGAAATAGAGGTAGTACTTGCCCTTTGAATAGTTGAGGGAAGCAGCCCATTGTCCCTGTGCGTAGTGATGTGCGCCGAGGAGGTTGTAGGCGTTGTTGTCGTCAATCTGCTGCAGTGGATTGGCGCAATATTCCCAGTTCACGAGGTCCTTCGACTTCAGGATTGTTGCTCCAGGGAAGTAGAACATGGTTGAACTTACCATGTAGTAGGTGTCGCCCACGCGGATGACGTCTGGGTCGGGGAAGTCGCCGTTGATTACCGGGTTGATGTACTTTCCGTTGCCCTGGTCGGCAGTCCACTGCCGAGAGTAGTTCATGTATGGGCGTGTGTCTGTGTTCCATTCTTTGTACCAGCCGAAGCAAGCCTGTGCGCAGCATTCCTCGTTTCCGTCGAAGGCTACCACGGCCTTTGCCGGACTGGTGGCAAGTGACTTGTCGATGTCGATGTAGCAGTTGGTGCCGGAGAGGGTCATTCCGATGTTTCCGTAATGGTCGTGCACGTCTTTCCATGCGTTGCCCCACTTGGATGTAGATCCAGTTGCCCATGTACCCCAGTTGGATTCCACCCATGTGCCCGATTCGTTGTAATGGCCCTTGCCTTCCTTGTACGGACTCCAGTCGATCTCGGTCACCATGATTGGGTTGGTTTCCACCACCGGCACTTGCTTGCCGAACTGCTTGATGAAGGCCTGATGGTCGCAGCTGCTGTCGCTTGCGCCATACCATCCTGTATATACGTGTACGGCATAGCCGATGTTGTAGCCGGTGATTGGATATGTGGCATAGTTCTCATAGCCCGACTGCCATCCTGACCCCGGGACCCAGATAATACCGGTGAATCCGTTCTCGCGAATCTTGTCGACTATAGGCTGGAAGAAATCGTGGAGTGCGCTGGCTGACGAATTTCCGTTTTCATCGAGCACGGTAACTGGTTCGTTTGCCAGCTCAATGGATATCTGTCCTGAATACTTGAGGATGCTGTCGTTCTTTGTCACAGTGTCCCACACCTTCATCAGGTATTCCTGATAGTAGCCGCCTACCTGTATTTTCTTTGGACAAACTCCTGGCGGGCGCATGATTATGTAGAGTCCGTGGCGCATGCCGTAAGCCGCTATTCTGAAGTAAAGTGTTCTCATGTATTTGATGAGGCGCGCATTGCTGAAACGGCTGATGTCTGCCTCGCCGCTTTCGATTCCATCGGATGTCAGGTTTGGGTCGTTGGTCCAGCATGGGTCGAGGTGCAGACGTACTACGTTGCAGTAGGCTCCGTTCGTGGTGTCGGTGATGGCTGTGAACAACTTGTTGAAATAGGAAAGGCACGGGCCGACGGTGTTGTCCGAGCATGAGGCACCCCAGCGGTTACCGTTGAAGTAGGGGCTCGGAGTTTCCATCACTCCGTGCAAACGTACGATGTTGCCGTTGATATCCTTGAGATATTTGCCGTCAACATGCAATGGCGGGAGATTGCCGAAAGTCTTGTTCTGTGCCTTGGCACCCGTGAGCGTTGCAAGCATGAGAACCAGAAATATTAGTCTATAGAACATCATATCAGTAATATTAATGTTATTTCGGCTGCAAAGTTACATACATTATTATATTGGACTTGTAATAATCGGACATAAAACTAACAGAAAAGAAACACCCCCGATATTTTTCTGGCCAGCAAAAACTTTTTTCCTGACTGGGAAAACGGATGAAGCTTCGTCGGGACGATCATGAGGGGATTGCATGCAGTTTCCAATCATTTGCAATAGCAGATGAAGGTATTGCATGCAGTTTCTAATCATTTGCAATAGCAGATGAAGGAATTGGATGCAGTTTCTAATTACTTGCACAAGTGCATGAGACTGTTGATTGCAGTTTCCAATTACTTGCACAAGTGCATGGAGTCGTTGACTGCAGTTTCTAATCACTTGCATAAGTGCATGGAGTCGTTGACTGCAGTTTCTATTTACCTGCACAAGTGCATGGAGTCGTTGACTGCAGTTTTTAATTACTTGCACAAGTGCATGAAATCAAATTTTAGGGAAGAAAGCATGTTTTTCATCGGAAATACATCACTTTTTCAGCAAGAATATTGCTGTTGCATTATTTTTTAGTAACTTAGCAACCACAAATGGATGGTTTCATCCATGCTACTAACTTATTATCTGATTAAATCGAGAACGTTATGAACAAGATTGTAAAAATCAACTTACCGCGCATGAACAACGGAGCGCACTTCACTTTTGTAAGCAACATACTTGCGCGCGCCGAAGCGGACAAAGCCGTGAACAGCATGGCTGCCGAACTCGTAAGCAAACTCAAGGCTGCCGTCAATGACGAGGATGCCGACCTGAATGTATCGAGGAAAAGTTTCTTTACCGATGCAATAACCCAAGCCAACAACAAGCGCGATTCGCTCTACAAAGCCTATAGGAAAGTTGTGAAGGCATTTCTATGCATGCCCGTGGCAGATATGGCAGAGGCTGCGAAGGTTCTGTCGCAGCACATCAAGGACTACAAAATCAGTCCGCGCAACCAACTCGACAAGAAGACGGGACTCCTGATGAACTTCATAGACGATCTTGAACACCGGCACTCGGCACAGGTCGAGAAGTTGGGCCTGACAGTTTTCGTCACCCAAATGAAGGAAGCAAACGAACAGGTGCGGACCTCCACCCTTCAGCGCACACATGAGAGGATGGTCAAGACTGTGGGAGCAATCGAGTAGGAGGTAAATGCTAATCATAAAAGGCATTTGCCTCCTACTTTCACATCTACCGACCTCTCACACCACCGTACGTGCGGTTCCGCATACGGCGGTTCCTATTTTG
>CAVHYP010000079.1:0-5065 GCA_963640465.1 Bacteroidaceae bacterium
GCAGCAAGAGTTGTTGCTGTTGTCTCGCTCATTGTTACAGTGTACTCTCCATTATCCTCAGTTACACCAGCAAACTCATAGAATTTACCTGCAGATGCGTCTGGAGTTACATCGTATGGCAAGCAGATAGTTGAGTTGACGCCTTCAGTAAAGTTTCGGGTGAATGTTACTTCAGCTGGTTTGCCTACAACAGCAGCCAATGGCTCGAGTCCATTATCATTAGCTTCATCGAGAGTTACTGCCTCAACCTTTGCATAGTTCAAGTTCTGGAATGCGAGCCAGCTTACGTTTGTGCTTGCTACGTCGAATTTGATTTCGAGTTTACCGTCTTCGCCTACAGTTCCGTAAACTGTGTAGGTGTCAAGATAAAGCCGAGAAGTACCAACTTGTGTTCCGGTGATTGTAGCAGCATCGCCATCATTAGCCTGGAAGGTGATGCCTGTTACAGGAGCATCTTTGTCGTTTGCCAAACGTACACGTACCCATGCAGAAACTGCATATTTGCCTTCAGCAAGGCCTGTCATAGTTGCTGTGAGAGTCTTGTCACCAAGAGTATTTCCATCTGATACCCAATACTCATAGAATGGAGCCTTGAAGTTAGAACCATCTGTATTTCCTTCTGTTGACCAAGTGTTGGTGTAAGGAACATCGGAATAGCTGGCTACTCCAAATGCGCTTCCAAGGAATGCATTTATCTGTATTCCTTTATGCCACAGCCAACTTTCTGGCAAAGCTTTAGCCTCGGCTGTGGTCAAAGTAGATGTATTATATTTATCCCATGGGTCTGTGTAGTAAGTTTTCAAAGCTTCTGCGGTGTAGACATTAGTTGATTCAACGACTGATTTACGTGCATCAAGTTCAGTCTTTGCAGCTTCGTATGCTAATACTGATTCCTGAGCTGTGGTAACTGCGTCAGAAAGAGTCTGATACAATGTCTTGTTTGTCTTGTTTTCGCCAAGTTCTGCAGATGCTTCAGTAAGAGCAGTCTTAACAGTTGCCTCCATTGGTTTAGCTGCAAGTTCTGTTGCTGTAGCAATAAGAGTATTGGATTGCTCTTCGCTTACGGCATCCTGATAGAGAGTGACAACAGTGTTGCCCATGATGAACCAGTGGCCACCTTTATATGCTGGCACGGCAACAGTAAGGTCAAGTTTGCCGTCTTCACCTACATAAACATATACTTCTGACAAGTATTTGTTTGCATCAAACGAAGTCTTTGCATCACTTACACTGTTTGGATTGGAATCGCTTGTACGGTCTACTGCCCAATCCTGTACACGTACCTGCTGGTCGTTAGCCATGAGGTATGATGTAGTTGTATTATATCCTGCTGTGTAATAAGCAACATTTTGTTCAAGGCTTCCGTTGCGCTCTAGTGCATTTATGCTGACCTTATATATACCCGGAGTAAGATCCGTTAAGCTATAGGTGAAATTACCAGTTGCCTGATAAGCTTCACGAGGGGTTGCGTTTGATGCACTACCTCTAACACTTGTGAATGTATATTCAGTTGGCGCGATTGTCTTTACAACTGAAGAAACATAGTCGGCAATAGTCGTTTCGAAGTTCGAAGCATCTAGACCTGCAGTTTTTGCTACTGTAGATATATTTGTAGTTGGGTATGCATCAACGATTGCGTCATGTTCTGCCTTTGTCAACAGTTTCCAAACTTTTGCTTCATCTGCAAGAGTGACATATTCGCCATAGCTTCCGCTAGCATGCGTCATGTATTTGCCAGCGCTTGTTGCGAGGGTATAGCCTTCACCACTTTTAGCAATTGTCCATGGGAATGTGCCTTGGTCTGTGTATACATCATTAGTAGCATTAACGTATTTGCCCGACCAGTCATAAGGATTGATGGTATAGGCGCCATCGGCAAATTTGAAGTTCAACGGAATACCATACTTGTCAGCACTTGCCTCTGTTCCCCATGCACAACCACGAGAGAAGAATACTTCAGCTTCTTCGTCATAGAGGTAATAGGTTCCGTCTTCAAATGCATATCCTTCTGGATTGCCCTGGAGTAACTTTAAATTATCATAGAACAAGTGCTGAGCATAAGCACTTCCATTATTGCCAGAAGTGTATCCAATTGAGAACTTTCCGCTTGTCTCTTCGGTCAAAATAAAGGTTACGGAAATAGTGGTCCAAGTATCTTTTGTGTAAGACTTGGCGTCTGCAAGATATTCAGTACCGTCTCCAGTGATAAATCCGAACAAATCCTTAGCTGCAGCAGTTGTTCCGCCATAGGAATTGTAGATATCAGCAGTTAATGTGTATGTCCCTGCTGGCAAAGTTGCTGTCTGAGTGTATTGGGCGGTACCACCCCACACGGCAACCAAACCAAGGACATTATTGCCCCCCCCTGTAGGAGCTGTTGCAGGAGCTTTGTAATCTTTAGTGCCGCCGAGGAATATGGTTTCATTGCCGTAAGCAAAGGCACCACCAGCCTTGGTGTCTTCTTGATCAACGGCAGTCCACTCGGCAACTGTCTGCAAACTACTCGTTTCGCCAGTTTGTTTATCCTTGGCGTAAGTGCGGATGTTTGCTGTAACCGCTGTGGCATCTTCGAATCCTGGGTTCTTGATGTACGTTGACGTCACATCCGTCTGTGCCCAGGAAGTCCCGGCTACAGCTAGGAAGGCAAACGTCAACAAAGAAGTGAAAATTTTCTTCATAAGTTTTTGTTTTTTGTTAGTTGATAAAAATTAAAATGTTTCATGTTATTGGTTGTGCTCTATATCTTCCGGTGATCCGTCGGCTGTCGATGCCGGCAACTTACACCTTATTATATATGCACATCCGTTATTATATATGCACTTCCGTTCTCCCCCTCAAAACGGGTTAATAGTCAGTTAACCGTTCACTCCGTGCTCTTAACAAGAGTTCGGCATTGCGACGGCAAATTTCAGTAAATCCATCCAAACAAACAAGAAAAACTGTAACTTTTTTGCTCTGCGCCATGTTTTTATGCTCTAAAACATCGCTTTTTTTACCGAAATGCAATATTCAGTTTACAATTGAACGAGTACGCTGCCATGCGGAGGAATGTTTTAGGTTTTGGGGTTTGAGTTGACATGCGAAGGAATGGCATGAAGCGTTTGATTTATACGCAACGCCTGATTCGTTTGCAAGCGCTCGATGAAAGTGCGAACGCTAGGAACTAGCTCTCTCCGAGAGTGTTAAAGCGAGCGTTGATTTCGTGCGCTGTAAAACAAGTGCGCTGTAAAACAAGTGCGCTGTAAACATTGCGAGCTATTGCTCGAGTGTCATCGTCTACGCTCTCGGAGAGAGCTGACTCCTATTCCGCCTTCCACTCTTCTATTGTTCCCGTCTCCGATGAGAAGCTGCAACCAATCTTGTACAGCGTCCGTGAGTCGCTGGCATAGGGCTGTGCATAGCCCCTGTCTTCAATCTGCTGGAGCGCTTCGTCGGCTGTGCCGTCGAACTTGAATTCGAAGATGTAGACGAATTTGTCGGTCTCGATGATGCAGTCGGCGCGTCCTTGGCTGGATTGTTTCTCGATGTAGACCATATATACGCTCATGAGGCGTAGGATGAGGTAGAACGTGTATTGGAAGTAACGCTCACGCTCACGCTCATTTTCCTTTCGGCGAATGCTGTAAGGGATGCTTGCGAGGAAAGAGGTGAGGCTCAGACGGAACTGATCAAGGTCACCACGTTTCAGTGTCTTCACGAAAAGCCGGATGTAAGAATCTGCTGGCTCTATCGTCTTGAAGTAGTTGTTGGCAAGAAGCGAGATGAAGCCTTGTTTCACCTCGTTGTTCGGTATGTCGAGCAGGAACTCACGAACATCGGGGTCGTAATCCTTGATGGTGAGATAACCACTCTGATAGATCATTGGCAACGGTCGCTCTATGTCGGCTTTGTAGTCGGAGAAGTCTTCTTCGGCATAATATTTGCCGGTGATTTCGTCAAGATTCTCGTTGAAGTGCTCCATCAGACGAATGAGGTATGTGGGAGTGCCGGTCTTAAACCAATAGTTACGGATGTCTTTGTCCTGCAGGGCATTGAGCAGACTGAACGGATTGTAGACTTCTGTCATTTTCTTGCTGAAGTGGTAACCGTCGTATTGCTTCTTCAGACGGGATTTCATCTCGTCGAAGTCGCAGCCGTTCTCGTTCGCCGTCTCCTCAATCTGCTGATGGAAGTACTCCTCCATTTCCTTCTCGGAGATACCGCATATCGTTTCGTATTTTGCACTCATCGTTATGTCCTTGGGCTGATTGAAACCGCTGAACACACTCACCTGCGAGAACTTGGTGACTCCTGTGAGGAACACGAACCGCAAGTGCTCGTCTGCCGCCTTGAATGTAGAATAGAATGCCTTGAGTATGTTGCGGTTATATTCTTCGAGTGAGATTTCCATACCTTGGTAGTTCACCTTGTAGGGGGTGTCCATCACGTCGAGCAGAGGTTTGTCGTACTCGTCCACAAGTACTACAACACGCATGCCGGTCTGCTTGTGCATTTCCTGTACTAGGTATTTCATCCTCGGACCATAGTCAGAGTACTTGCTCTTCAAGTTGTATGCCTCTTCCCATTCTGACAATTGCTCGTTGATCAAGTTCTTCAGTGCATTGATGTCTGAAAATTTGCCTGTGCTGAAGTCGATGTGCAGCACCGGATACACCTTCCAGTCCGTTTCCAATTTATCGATCTTCAGTCCCTTGAACAGCTCTTTCCTACCGAGGAAATAGCTCTCGATAGTACTGAGGAGTAGACTCTTGCCGAATCTGCGTGGACGGCTAAGGAAGTAGACCTTGCCTTCGTTGGCAAGGGAGTATACCATATCAGTCTTGTCCAGATAGACAAAACCATCTTCTCTGATATTTGCAAAAGTCTGAATGCCGATAGGATATTTCATACGCTGCATTTGTTTGATTCACTGCAAAGTTACGGAATAATATTCACATTGCAAAATATCGATGGATTATTTTGGAAGTGATGCTGTGCGCGACATGAATGTTTTGGGTTGTCGGGTGCGCCGTTAAAATCGGGAGATTTTCGTGCGCTGTGGCAGGGGGAGACAAGTCTCCTAAAT
>CAVHYP010000080.1:0-5057 GCA_963640465.1 Bacteroidaceae bacterium
TTTGGGGTAAGGGGCACTGTGCCTAGACGACATGTATTACCAAGGTTTTATCGTGTACACTCGCATATGCGCACGATAAAAATCTAAAAACAGGTATGCGAAAATTAGTCTGCTAATTTAAGGGTATAGCTCAATACTAACATTGTAGGACAGAATCCAAACGTGTAGTTATTGTAGCCAGACTTATCTTTTCAACCTGCTATTCTGCAAGCGCACTGGACTTTAGAAAGGAAGGTCATCAGTTGATTCTCCCGGATCAAACACAGGAGCACTCTGCACGTTTGCTGCAGCTGCGGCTGGCTGAGCAGCGACTGCCTGCTGGTCGGGACTTACCTTCTCAACTTTCCATGCACGGATGTCGTTAAACCAACGTCCATTGTACTCACGACAGTTAATGTCGAACGAAACCTTAATATTTTCACCCATCTGAATGTTGAATTCCTTTATCTTGTCCTCGCCAAAGACACTGAAATCCATTCTATGAGGATATTGTTCATTAGTTTCAATCACATACTCCTGAACTTTCCACGGATTGCCTGATGCCTTGGATATACCACCTCTTGCCTCAAGCACTGCAATTACTTTTCCTTCTAATTCCATAATTGTAAAATTAATTATGACGCAAATTTACTACTTTTTCGTTCAACAGCAATCTTTTTCGGAATAATTCTTCCGCTAATTCAAAACTATTAAGTAAATTTGTAGCTCAAAGGATAAATAGGAACAAATAAAAAAGCTATCAATATGAAGTTTAGTATTTCAAGTTCAACATTCTGCAACCGACTGCAGACTCTCAACAAAGTGATAAATTCAAAGAATTCACTTGCAATTCTTGAATGTATTATGTTTGACCTTCAGGACAATATATTAAGCATGACTGCTTCTGACGGCGACATCACACTCAACACCACCATCGAAGTGAACTCTGCAAGCGGAAACGGCAGGTTTGCCATCAATGCAACTCAGATCATAAACGGACTCAAGGAAATATCCGACCAACCAGTCAACATCAACATCGACGACGAGAACTACAAGGTTGTGATTAAGTATCAGAACGGAAAATGCGAGTTCATTGGCCAGGACGCAGACGATTACCCTATTCCACAAGGAATAAGCGAAAACACCCAATCCATCGTGATGGACAACGATGTTCTCCTAAAAGGAGTCACCACTTCATTGTTTGCAACTGCTGACGATGAACTTCGTCCAGTGATGAACGGTATTCTCTTCGACATAAATCCCGAAAGCATCACATTCGTTGCCAGCGACGGACACAAACTCGTGCGCAACCGCAACATGTCGGTGAAGAGCGAACAGAGCAATTCATTCATCCTTCCCAAGAAACCGGCAAGAACACTGAAGGAAATTCTCGTGAAGGAAGAAGGAGAAGCCACCATCAAGTTCGATTCCAACTCAGCAGAGATAAGTGTCATAAACTACACACTCAAGTGCCGACTCATTGAAGGACACTATCCAAACTACAATTCCGTAATTCCAAAGGACAATCCTTACAGAATCAGAATAGACAGACAAACCCTTATAGGAGCTCTGCGCCGTGTGCTTGTGTTTGCCAATTCCTCAACAAACCTCGTTAAGATACAAATCTCAAACAACACACTCGTCGTATCTTCACAGGACATCGACTTTTCAACCAATGCCGAGGAAAGCATCATGTGCGAATACGACGGCAATGCAATGAACATAGGATTCAAGGGAACATTCTTCATCGACATACTCAACAACATAACCTCACAGGATGTAATCCTCGAGCTGGCTGACCCAAGCCGTGCAGGAGTGATTCTCCCGGCCGAACAAGAGGAAAATGAGGAAATGCTCATGCTTCTCATGCCAATGATGCTAAACGACTAAGTCGAATAATGAAACTTCATATAACACGCCCAATAGTATTCTTTGATTTGGAAACTACTGGAACTAATGTAGCAAAGGATTACATTGTGGAACTTTGCTACATTAAACTTTATCCGAACGGTGACGAAGAGACACGCTCGATGCGAATAAAACCCGTTGATTCACTCGGAAACATTATCCATATACCCGAGGAAACGTCTGCCATCCACGGAATCCACGATGAAGACGTGAGGGATTGCCCTTCATTCAA
This sequence comes from Bacteroidaceae bacterium, assembly GCA_963640465.1. Lineage (GTDB taxonomy): Bacteria > Bacteroidota > Bacteroidia > Bacteroidales > Bacteroidaceae > Colivivens. Next base: position 2,120 of record CAVHYP010000080.1, read on the forward strand.
GGATGTGGCGTCCAGCCTTCTCACCGTGTTCCAAGACTCCGACCTGGCAGGCTACAATTCAAACTACTTCGACATTCCAATGCTCGTGGAAGAATTCTTGAGAGCAGGAATCAACCCAAACTTCTCCAGCAGCAAATGCGTGGACGTATGCATAATCTTCAAAAAAATGGAACAGAGAACCCTCTCTGCAGCATACAAGTTTTACTGCAAGCAAAACCTCGAGAACGCACACTCAGCACTTGCCGACACTAAAGCAACACTCGAAGTGCTGGAAGCCCAACTCGACAGATACTCCGACACACTTGAAAACGATGTGGAGAGCCTTTCCAACTTTTCCAAAGTAAACAACAATGTGGACTATGCAGGAAGAATCATCCTTGATGCCAAAAACCACTACGTCTTCAACTTCGGAAAATACAAGGGCAGAGAAGTGAAGGAAGTACTGAAGAAAGACCCGAGCTACTACAACTGGATACTTCAGGGAGAATTCACTCTCAACACAAAACAAATCATCAAGAAAATAAAAATGAACATGTAGGTATGCTTAAAGGAAAACACATAGTTCTCGGAATAACAGGCAGCATCGCTGCCTATAAGTCGTGCCTCATCATACGCGAGCTCATCAAGAAAGGCGCTGAAGTACAAGTGGTGATAACCCCGGCAGGAAAAGAATTCATCACCCCAATCACCCTATCGGCACTCACAAGCAAACCAGTGATAAGCGAGTTCTTTTCACAAAGAGACGGCACATGGAACAGCCACGTAAGCCTCGGCATTTGGGCAGACCTCATGCTCATTGCCCCTGCTACAGCCAGCACCATCGGTAAAATGGCAAACGGCATAGCCGACAACATGCTCATCACCACATATCTTTCCATGAAAGCCCCCGTGTTCATCGCACCGGCAATGGACCTCGACATGTATTCACATCCATCCACCCAGCGAAACCTGCAGACACTGAAGGAATACGGCAACCACATCATAGAGCCCACAAGCGGATTCCTTGCCAGCCATCTCGAAGGCAAAGGAAGAATGGAAGAACCAACAAACATAGTAAACATTATCGAAGAATTCTTCAATGAGCAGTAAGAAAATACTTATCACAGCCGGACCAACATACGAAAAGATTGATCCGGTGCGTTTCATCGGAAACTATTCATCCGGAAAAATGGGCATCTCGCTGATGGAAGAATGTCTGGAAAGAGGAATGACAGTGGAACTAGTGCTCGGACCCGTAAGCATCGACTACAAACTGGAGGGCATACCCAACCTCCACGTCACCCATGTAGAATCAGCACAGCAGATGTATGAGGCATGCGTCGACCTTTATCCCTGTATGGATGCAGCCATACTGTGTGCAGCCGTAGCCGACTTCACACCCGAGATTGTGGCTACAAGCAAAATCAAGCGCAAGGGAGACGAACTCACCATACGTCTGAAACCAACCAAAGACATTGCTGCAGAACTGGGCAGGATGAAAGGCGAAACGCAAGTTCTGGTGGGCTTTGCACTCGAAACTGACGAAGAGGAAAACAACGCACACAACAAGCTCAGAAGGAAAAACTTCGACTTCATAGTGCTCAATTCACTCAACGACAACGGAGCCGGATTCCGCTACGACACCAACAAAATCACCATTATAAATAAGGAGTCGAAACAAGAATACCCACTCAAGCCAAAGAGAGAATGTGCCAAGGACATCATCGACAATCTCAGCATGTTGATAAACGGTTGAAAACAGCGTTGAAAAGAATACAAAAACTTTTCAAATCTAGATTTGGAAATCTCCAATATTCTTATATACGCAGACCCCGGCAAAAGAGCACACAAAAGTTTCATTTATTTTTAATACAGTTGTAATATAGTTTTCAACTACTTCAAACGCACATCAAATTGTTGGCAATCAACCAACCACAGAAAGTTTTCAACACTTTCAAAACCATATAAACATCAACATAAGATTATTTCAATTTAAAATAATATATAATCATATTGATGTATTGGTAGAAAACTTTTCAGACAAGACTGATGCTTTTAGATTGGTACAGGAAAATGACTTTGCAGGATAAGTGGCTTTGTGTAAGTATTGTTTACCATTCTATATATTGGGCATAATAGATTTTGCTTATCTAGTCAACCTTTGCAGTAGTATTGTACAGTAATATAGCATTCAAATCAGGCATTATTTTACGCCCTTTCCAATGGAAAAGCCTTTCATTTACAGGGTACGAGAAAAAAAATGAAGTAGAGATATTGCCAATTCATAATTTATTGCTACCTTTGCAGTTGATTTTATAAACAAACAAATAAATTATCAATTATGTACTTAGATTCAGCTAAGAAGCAAGAAATCTTTGGTCAGTACGGAAAGTCCAACTCTGATACTGGTTCATGCGAGAGCCAGATAGCATTGTTCTCATACCGTATAGATCGTTTGACCCAACATGTTAAGGCCAATCACAAAGATTATAGTACAAACAGAGCTCTTGTAAAACTTGTAGGTCGACGTCGCAATTTGTTGGCTTATCTCAAGCGCAAGGACATTGAGCGCTATCGTGCCATTGTCAAGGCTCTCGGTCTTCGTAAGTAATATTTCGAAGCACGGCTCAAGTAAAGCGTATTCATCACTGAATGCGCTTTTTTTGTTGGGAAGCCTCTCCTAAATTCTCCACTCCTGTTCATACTCACAATTCAGGGCTACCGTCCGGATGAATTAGTGATATTAGTGTTAGTAATCAAGCACACCGCATTGTTTTTATAATACCTTAAATTAGCAGACTAATTTTCGCATACCTGTTTTTTAGATTTTTATAGTGCGCGTATACGAGTGTGCACGTTAAAACCTTGGTAATAAATTTCGTCTAGGCACAGTGGTCTTTACCCAAAAGGAGCTTTTGTCCAGAAACCCACGAAAACCAGTCTGCTAACCGAAAGAGAG
>CAVHYP010000081.1:0-4720 GCA_963640465.1 Bacteroidaceae bacterium
GCAAAGCAGAGATTACCAACATTCGCAATGGCTATGAGAAAGTCTACACAGAACTTTCGGCTATGGCGACCCGGCAGCTGGCATATAGTACAAACGAGTCTTTGGCAAATGCATTTAGTAGGACAAAAGGCTTTTCAAACACTCATACATTGAGTACTGCTGAGGGAGTATCTAATTCAAACACACATACAGACAGTAACACATCCTCAAAATCAAAAGGAACTTCCCATACGGAAAGCGAAAGTAAAGATAATGGATGGGGAAAAGCCTCAAAAGTTGGAGGAGCTTTAGCTGGAGTCGGTATGGCTTTATCTGTATCTGGTGTTGGCACAGCGGCTGGACTTGCCCTAATGGCAGGCGGTGCAGTACTTGGTGGAATAGGTGCTTGTGGAGCGAAAAACAAATCCAAGTCTGACACAGAGACTATCACGGAAACAGAATCATATACTTCGTCAGATGGCATTACCCATACGAAGTCAACCACGACTACAGTTAGTGATGCACATACTGACTCGTTTAATGAAACGAACGGAATGACCTCTACGGTTGGTTCATCTAAGAATTTCACAATAACTGTACAAGATAAACACATACAAGAAGTTTTGAAACGTATCGACAAGCAGTTGGAACGTATCGAAGCATGTGAAAGTTCGGGGTTATGGTCGACGGGTGCATATTTTATGTCATATGGTACCGACAATGCTACTGCAGAAATCGGAGCCACGATATTCCGTGCAATAATGCAAGGAGAGCAGTCTGGTGTTGAGAATTCGGCAATAAGCACATGGCGTTGTGATCAAGACGACAAGAATAATGAACAGGTAGCGAAGGGCAATGAAATTGCAAAATATGTAAGTGCATTGTCGCATCCTGCTTTTATCTATGAGAATCTTCTTCTCAACACCCAAACATCTGTGTATCCGACATCCTTGTTAAGTAGCAAAGAAGTCGCTATAATGCTTGGCTTACCCAGAAAGTCTGTACCTGGTCTTCCAGTAATAGAACACATCTCATTGGGAAAAGAAGTGGTTCGCTTAAACAGAACTCCGTCAGGAAACAAACTTGAATTAGGTTGTATCTTTGACCAAGGCATAGAGCGAAAGGACAACACAGTCTATCTTGATGCGAAAAGTTTGACGCAACATACATTTGTTACCGGTTCTACAGGATGTGGTAAGAGTAATACCATATATTACCTTATCGAACAGATACGTCATCAGCCAGATGCGCCTAAGTTCCTTGTGATTGAGCCAGCCAAAGGTGAATATAAAGATGTGTTTGGCAATGAGCATATTTATGGCACGAACCCATTAAAAACTCCTTTGCTCAAAATCAATCCGTTCAGATTCCCTGATGGTGTTCATGTATTGGAGCATATTGATAGACTTATCGAGATTTTCAATGTATGTTGGCCTATGTATGCTGCAATGCCAGCAGTACTCAAAGAGGCTATACTTAATGCATACGAGGATTGTGGATGGAACTTGTATAAATCAACGAACCGTTATTCAAACGACTTGTTCCCCACATTTGCAGATTTGCTGAACGAACTTGTTCTTGTTATCAACAATTCTGCTTACTCAGAGGAAGTGAAGAGTAACTATCAAGGTTCACTTGTGACCCGAGTAAAGTCTCTTGACAATGGTATATGCAAGCAGATATTCTCCTGCAATGAACTGGGCGACCAAGCTTTGTTTGATGAAAATGTCATCGTAGACTTGAGCAGAATAGGCTCGCAGGAAACGAAGTCTCTCATTATGGGCATATTGATTATGCGACTTAATGAATATCGTGCCAATAGCGGAATACAGCACAATAGTCCGCTGCGCCATGTGACTATTTTGGAAGAGGCTCACAATATCTTGAAGCGTTGCTCGCAGGAACAAAGCATGGAAGGCAGCAACGTCGCAGGCAAGAGCGTCGAGATGATTTCCAATGCTATTGCAGAAATGCGAACTTATGGTGAAGGCTTCATTATCGTAGACCAGTCTCCGGGAGCTGTGGATGTTTCTGCTATTAGAAATACGAACACCAAGATAGTCATGCGTCTTCCCGAAGACAGCGACCGCAAAGTTGCAGGAAAGGCTTCAGGAATGAAGGACGAGCAAATTGACGAAATCGCCAAACTGCCCACAGGAGTTGCGGTTGTATATCAAAATGATTGGGAAGAGCCAGTTCTTTGTAAGATTGGCAAGTTCGACAAAGAGGAAATTCCTTTTGTTGTACAAAGTGGATACATCGAAGACCAAGATGACTCACCTGAGACAACGACCGAGATACTTAAATTGCTTCTCAAAGGGCGCGTGTCTTGCCCCATAGACGCAGACATTGATGCAATAGAAAAGGGACTCGTAACAAGTGGACTGTCCACATTCAACAAGACTTCTATGTATGAAGCGATTGACGAATACAAGAAAACTGGCGAACTGAAGCTTTGGAAAGACAACAGATTTGAGACTTTGTCTCGACTGGTAACACAAATAGTCTCATTAAAGTCCGAGGTGACAAGGCTAGCCAATACCACTGTCAGTTTCGAAGAGTTAACTCAAAAGCTGACAGATTTGATAGAGGATAAAGTTCCATACATCCCCGACGAGCTCCTTGCAGTGACATCACAATGCTTGATGCGCGATTATTCTCTAGACGGAGATGTCCAGAAGAGAATATATAGCGCGTGGTATCAGTCTATAAACGTAAATAAAGTATTATGAACAATCCATTTATAATATCAGAAATAAGCAAAACTCAATCTCCCCTGGCAGAGTTATCAAAGTCATTTGATACCCTGCCAGACAGGGAATTGAACAAGTCTGTTGATTCCCTGCGAAAGTCGTTTGATGATCTTGCAGAAGGAATACTTCCAAACAAGGAAGAAGGATTAAGAAGAGAATCAGAAGCGGAAAGCGAACTTATCAAAAAATATCCAGAATCGGAAGGATATGAAATAATAAGCGAAGCGTATCTACGAGATTCTGACGGCAGTATCGTAAAAGACCCAGAAACAGGTGAAGCCCGCAGAATTGACTTTGTCGTGGTTAAAGACGGGGTTGTAGTGGATTCTATAGAAGTAACTTCTGAAACTGCTGACAAAACTGCACAAACGGCAAAAGAAAACAGAATTCGAGAAGCTGGTGGTAATTATGTCCGAACCTCGGATGGCTCATTAGCACAATACCCCAGTGATTTACAAACAACAATTGAACGTAGAAAATGAAAACAAAGGTATACGACAAAGCCTCATGGCATATTGATGGCGGAGAGAACTTGGATAAAGTGTTGGCTCATTTTAACTTCATCATGTCTTGGTGTTGTTCAAACAAACTGTTGTCTGATGAAGGTAAAGAAATTGCCGACTTGGGTATAGACCAGTCCATTTCATTCCATTCCCGTATGTTTACAGATAAAGGTAACATCTTTATGGAAAAGCATTACGACAAATTTATTGATGCAACATCTAATAACAAAGACGAAATGGATTCCATTTTGGCTAAACTATAATCTGCCTTAAATATGGCGGCATTTGAGTTAATTGCAAAACATCCGATGTATTTGGATGGTAACAATCAAATTACAAAAGGCGAAAGGTTTACAATGAACATCCATACAATGGGTGTTCAGCCTTTTAATGTCTTTTCCAATCCAGAAAGCCGGCGGCAAGCTATCCAGCAGTTTGCCGTCAATGGCATAGATGTAAAATCTCGTGAATACCTTCTGAATACAGGACATTGGGAAGTCAAACGGTTGCCAGACCATAACTTCTCCAGAGCCATAGATATGAGTGAAACTGCTGATAGATTCTCGGAAGTGAAGTCAACATCATTAGAACTTCCCAAAACCAATGATGTCATTGATGATGTAGAGATGAAAAAGGAGTGCATAGGTATAGTCAAAGAGTTTTACGGAAAAGAACTTGACCTAAGTTTTGCTGATAAAGGCTTGGAGGGCAGATGCGAAATCGCAACGGACTTTTACAAGGAAGTGAATCAAAGCATGGGAATTGACGCAGAACTTAGTTTCGTGTCAAAATCGCCAAATGACCTTGGAGGCTATAATCCAAAAACAAATTGCATCGAAATCAATTCCAACTATCTTGAAAATCCCGAATGTGACGGCTTGCTAAAAACTATTTTGCATGAGTCACGTCATGCGTTTCAACGTAAATGTATACAATGCCCGGAATCTGTAACAGTAAAGAACAATGTAATAGACGTTTGGAAAGATAATTTTCAAAATTACATAAGTCCTTGCTACGATTTTGAGGCTTACGAAAATCAGGAAATTGAGAAAGATGCGAACTATTACGCTGATAGTGTCATGAAAAAGGGTATGGATTTAAATTATGCTTGATATGGACAGAAATATATTACTTGAGATACTGAAGAAAGAAGACTATCCTTCTCATATGATAGAGAATACTCTTCGTAAACTTAGTAATCTGCAACCTCTGATAGAAGCTGCATTGGAAAAGTGGTTGAAAGATGGTAAGACTCCCACTCTTGATGTAGAAGGTTATACATTCTCTGTGCTAACAACAAAGTTCGGAATGCAAGCAATCGGTGCTTTTCTAACTCTTGATTGGCTGTGCCGAGAGCCTCAAAAAGCAAGGGATGCTCTTAAAAGAGGTGTCAGATAAGAGGTGGCAACTTCTAATGATAAATTAATACATAGTGTAGCCTTCCCTAAAAGTAGGACAGTTCCGAATTAGACAAAAAGATTAACT
>CAVHYP010000082.1:0-4440 GCA_963640465.1 Bacteroidaceae bacterium
CTGGAATATATTGAAATAGCTGGAATCGGGGATTTCCACTCCAGCATTTGCCAATGCGAATACGGGCATGATGCAGAAATTGACCCAGTTGCTGAGCATGTGTTCGAGCCTGAAGGACATGCCCATGGCATTTTTGGACACATAGCTCATGCGGCGCAGACAATGACGCTGGAGACTATTTGGAAAAGTGTTGACGGCATCGATATCTACGCTGTCGTACTGTGTAATACGGCGTTCATATTCGCGGGTTCTTCTCTCGAAATAGGAACGGGTGTAGCGTGCGTCCATCGGTATCATGAATGCAAGAGCAACTCCGGACATGGTGGCATGGATGCCTGCATAGTAGAAGAGAAACCACACAGCAATGCCGGGCAGGATGTAGAAGCGCACACGCTTTTCGCCAAGACGGTTCATGAGGAAGAGGACGGCAAGGACTGCAAGTGCGATGAAAAGCAATTGCATGTCGATGGCACCACCATAGAAGAAGGCGACAACAAGTATGGCACCAAGATCATCGGCTATGGCAAGGGCTGTGAGGAAGACTTTCAAGGAAAGCGGAACTCTGCTTCCAAGCACTGTCATAATGCCGATGGCAAAGGCAATGTCAGTGGCTGTGGGTATGCCCCACCCTGTGCCGGATGCAGTGCCATGGTTGACGAAGATGTAGATGAGTGCGGGGAAAAGCATACCGCCTGCTGCAGCTATCACCGGCATCATTGCTTTCTTGGGACTGGACAACTCACCGCAGACTACTTCGCGTTTGATTTCAAGCCCTACGGTGAAGAAGAAGATGACCATGAGCACATCGTTGATGAACTTCTCTACGGTCATGCCCTGAGGTAAGAAACTGTCGATTTGTCCATCGGGACTTTGGACATGGATGGTTAGTTCTGTGAGCAGGAACTCGTGATAGATATGTTTGGTGAATGGAAGGTTGGCAAGGAGCATTGCCAAGATTACACACAGGAGTAATACGAGTCCGGATGCCCATGGTTGGTAGAGGAAACCTTTTCGTACCCGACTGAATGCCCGGATGTCTTTTGCTATTTTATAGGTCGACGGAATGTATTTCATCAAGTCGTATTATTTTACTTCGTTCATCGTCATGTAGCGCTTCGGAGAAATGCCGGCAATACGTTTGAAGTAGCGTCCGAAGAAACTCTGGCTTTGGAAATGAAGTATTTCGCTAACGTCCTGTACCTTGCAATTGTTTTCACGCATGAGTCTCTTGGCTATTTCAACCACATACTCGCCAATCCAACGACTGGCACTCTTTCCGCTGTATATATTGGTGACTGACGAAAGATATTTGGATGTGATGTTGAGTTTGTCAGCATAGAACTGCACTTCGCGCTCTGTGTTTGAATACTTGTTAAGCAACTCGATGAAATTGCGGAACACGAACTCCTGGCGTGAAGGACTATCATTCTCGCTATCTGGTTTTATCTTTGTTTCAATTCTGAACAAATTGAGTATCAATATATAGAACAAATTGCAATATGCGCGGGCAATGACGCCAGACTGATTGTCGTTGCCACGCCCCAGGTCTGTATCCATATTGGAATAGAGTTCCATGAATGCTTCGAATTCCACGTCACAGAGTTGTTTTGACATGGCTTCAGTGCCAACTGTTTTGTTGTTGTAAAGTCCAAGGTCACTGAAGCTGCGCTCATGTGCCATGCGTGTAACCCGTATGCAAATGAACTTGGTGTCGGAATCCACTCTGACAAGTTCCAGTTTTGACTTGTCCGGAATCACACAAAGTCCGTGTGCACTGACTGTTATTTCCTTGTTGTTGACTTTCAGTTCTACTTCTCCGCGCTGAATGAACAGGCACATATTGTCGGTGAGAAGGTAGGTTGCTCCTATCACATATGCATTGGTGAGTTTGCGCATGTTCTTCTGGTTGTCGAACACGTAAATCACCTTCTGTCCGTAGATTGAGATTGAAATCAGATGCGCCATCCTTGAGATGGAGTCTTCTGTATATCTGTTTTTTAATGTATCAGTACTCATAGCAATTCTCCTCTTTGGACTTTAATGGCCTATTGGGCTAAATTTCTACTGTACATATTTATATATTCACTTGGAGTCAAGCCAGTCACTCGCTTGAAGTAACGTCCGAAGAAACTTTGACTTGGGAAATTGAACTTTTCGCCAACTTCACCGATATTGCACTTGGTGTTGTAGAGTGCAACCTTAACGTAGAATGCCACATAATCGTCGATAACGCGCGAGGCTGTCTTTCCTGCAAAGGAGACTGCGACACTGGTTAGGCCTTTTGGCAACAGCCCTATCTGTTCTGCATAGTACTGCACTTCACGTTCTCTGATGTAGTCTTTTTCGAGCAGCGCAATGAACTGTGTAAATAAGTTTGAACTGCGTCCTTCTGCCTCATGTGGGATTTCCTTCAGATCGTTTAGGAAGGACTGTGCCTGAGTGTAGTAGATGCACAAACGAGCCTTGATGAAGTCTTCCTTCTTTATTGCCACTTCCCTAGTGATGCACTGGCGCATGGTACGGAAGTTTTGCGCCATGGAATCCATCTGCAGTGTGTACATATGGAAATGGTGGAAGGTGTAGCAGCCTCTCATCACATTGTCCTCCATTCCCATCATGTCGAAGAGGTCAACGCAAATGACTCCACGTACTGCTGTCATGAAGAACTTGCACCGTGTTTCGATTAACTCAACCAAAGTAAAGGGTGTGATGACAAGGTAGTCGTTGGATTTCAGCTTCACGAGAGCCCCATTGAGTTTTAGCTTCATGTTACCCTGGATTATACCAATGCATACATAGTACTCATCATTGTTCACTGGTTCGCATGGCTTTGTCCTTGGGTCGCTTGATTGGGCGAAATTGTCAGCGCAGTAGTAATTTTCCTTATACGAGCATACGCTTACCTTTGGGTTGACGGTTTTAAGTTGTAAGCTAATTTGTTCCATTGTTTCTTTAAAAAAGTTTTATTGATGAGGTTTGTCTTTATCCGCATTTGCGGCTCTAAGGATAAGGGTAGTAGCTCCTATCGTGATGATAGCTCCATCCTCCAGATTTACTCTGTCGGAATCTTTCAGTATTTTGTTCATATAGAACGTACCGGTGTCGCTGGGTGCGTCTCTGAGTACATACCTCAGCTTTCCTCGTTTGTCATGTTCTACTCTGATGGCACAATGGAAAGTGTCAATGCTGGGGTCGCTGGTTTCAATCGGTTTGTTGATGTTCGTTCCCTTAAGGTAGCGTCCGAATTCGTTGTCTCCCATTTGCAGTGGGATGATTTGCTTGAATGCGAACTGGTTTTCTACTACAATGATACTTCCACAATCTTCGCTGTAGGCATTCTCGTCAATATGACGCTCCTGATGAATGCCTGTCAGCTTTGACTTACCTATTCTAATCTTAAATTCTTTCTTGCAATTGGGGCAAACAAATACAAGTAACTGTCCTTCTCCGTATCTTGTTTCATCGAACACGGTGAAAGAATCACATTTTGGACAACGAACCCTCTTCACTTTTGGAAAATGAATAGAGGATTACTTAGTTTGCAGGATTCTCTGTAGAAGCAGGCTTTTCAGCGTTGTCAGCAGGAGCTTTGCTTTCTTGGCTTGCAGCTGGGAATGACTGGACGTTGTTGGCATCAGTCTGAGTTGATGTAACAGGCATTACAATCGGCTCTTCCACAGTCTGAGTTTTGGTGACGAAGGCAGCCGAAACGACGCTAAGCACAACCATAGCGATTGCTAAGCCCCATGTTGCTTTCTCAAGGAAGTCCGTTGTCTTGCGAACACCCATAATTTGGTTTGAAGAAGAGAAACCTGAAGCCAAGCCTCCTCCTTTTGATTCTTGGATAAGAACGATTCCACACATCAGTATTGATGCCAGAACCACGAGAGCAATAATCAATAAGTACATCTTTTTTTTGTTTTTTGTTTGTTGTTTCCAGCCTCTAAAGACTGCTTAAATCACTTTATTTTGCTTGCAAAGGTATTATTTTTTTTTCAACTGACAAAGTAACTTAGGAAATATTATTCTATTTTCTACCAATTTGCCACTGTTGCGTTGTAAATCTGCCCTACTACATCGTCAATCATCTGCTGTACGAGCTCTTCCTGGACGGATGCAAGTGACTGACTTGAGTCGTAGTTTGTGGTGGCAGAGAACGACTTTTCAAAGTCTTCTTCGTGCTTCTTATTGTTAGTGAACCGCACATTGACTGTTATTTTTAGTTGTGTCTGTGCTGAATATCCGTCGGAAGAAATTGCTTTGTTTGTCTGACTGTATTCAGTTATTTCCCCCGTAAGGTTCATGTCACCGTTTTTCTTCAGCACTTTCAATTTGGTCTTCTTTGAATATTCATCGGTCAGCGTGTTGTAGAACATTGCCTCCATTGGTGCCCACACATACGAACTGCGTATCGGGAACTTGGCTATCGAGATGCTTTTG
>CAVHYP010000083.1:0-4116 GCA_963640465.1 Bacteroidaceae bacterium
GGTTCATCCGACATTTCGAGTGATAAAGACGTTATAGTATAAAAGAAAACCGCTGAACATTTGTATCTTTGAATAACCACAAACAAAGTTACAGATATGAACAGCAGTTTTCTATATCATGCTTGGAGACTTTACGACAATCTCAAATGCACAAGAGAGGAGTACTAAGGTAATACTGTTTTATGGACACAGACAGAAAGCATACAAAATGCGGCATACGAAAAGCGAAAAGCGTTGGGAAAGCCGAATTACAGCCGTGGTGCACGGCAGAGGTACTGGCCCTTGTTCTTTGTGAATGCACCCCAATCTATTGCATGGACCGGGCAGACATGGTAGCAGCGCATGCACTGCACACAGCGGTTACCCCACACGGGACGTTTAGTTTGATCGTGGCTGACGTTATGGAACGGGCACGCCTCCACACATTTACCGCAGCCGATGCATTTATCGTTGCACTTGAAGTACTTTGGCGTGACGAGGAAACGATTGAAGAACGGACGCACCACACGGCTCTTCAGCCAAGGCATTTTGCCAGGAATGGTGTCGAAGCCACCACGTCCGTCGATAATGTCTTCCACCACCTGACGCAGGCGGTCATTTGCCCGGATGTATTTCTCTTGTTCACGACTTATCGGGTCAACGTCGAAACCAGGCAGGCAGACGTAGGACTCGGGCATCTGAACGGCACGTCCAAGCATGCAGTCCCATCCTTTTGCGGCTACGGCTGCGCTGAATATGCTGTCGGTCTGTCCCGTATCGTCTCCACAGGTAACGATGAAATAAACGTACGTCACGTTTTCCACTTCCACCCTCCGGACGAAGTTCTCCACGAACTTGGGCACGCCCCACGCATAGCAGGGGAAGATGAAGCCAAGGCGCTCACCTTTCATCAGTTCATAGCGCATACTTCCAGACAATTCATCGGGCATGAACAGTAGTTCGTCGTTCAATTCCCTCGCAATAAATTTGGCAACCCACTCTGAATTGCCTGTACCAGAAAAATAGAATATCATATCTCGTCAGAGTACTTTCTTAGTTACAGCCATTTTTTCTTTCTGAAGAATATCCAGCCTACGACAGTGATGACCACGGAGATGAATATCGCCAAGGCAAAGCCCCACCTGCTTTGTTCCATGCCGTTGATGAGGTTCATGCCAAAGAGGCTTGCCACCAAGGTCGGAAGCATGATAATCATGTTGAGCCCGGTCAGAAGTCGCATCACGCGGTTCATGCTGTTGTTGATCAAGTTGGCGTAGGTGTCCATCGTGGAGTCGAGGATGTTGGCATAGATGGTGGTCATTTCCCTCGCCTGCTGCATCTCGATGTTCACGTCCTCAATCAGTTCCGCATCCAGATCGTCGACAGGCAGGCGGAATTTCAGTTTGCTAAGCAAGGTCTCGTTGCCTCGGATGGAAGTGGCAAAGTATGTCAGACTGTCCTGCAGGCGCGACAAGCCGGTGAGGTCTTTGTTGTCGACGTCGCGGTCGAGGTTTCGCTTGGCTTTTTCTATCAAGCCGTTCACTTGCTTCAGATATTTCAGATACCATACGCTGGCGCTGAGGAAGAGTCGGAACACGAGGTCGGTGGCATCGATGAAACCTTCCTTCCTGCGCTGTTGGTGGTTTATGAAGTCGAGCATCATCCTCGTTTCCTGGTTGCACACAGTGATGATTTTATCGTCTTTAATCAGCACGCCGAGCGGAATGGTGGTGTACGGGCTGCGGCTGATGATGGTTTTCTGATGGGGAATACGGATAATGATCATAAGCCAGCCTTCGTCGTAGTCGTAACGTGCACGCTCGTCGGTATCGGAAATGTCCTCGAGAAAGTAATCGGGGATTTTCAGTTCGCCTACCAAATATTTCACATCGTCTTCCACCGGGCAAGTGACTTGAATCCAACAGCCGGACTCCCACTGGTCAAGCTGGTTGATGCCCTTATTAAAGTTCCAATAAGTACGCATAAGTTTAATACTCTTTTCTTGTTCAGTAATTGACTGCAGGCACACGAGCTTCCACAGTCCGTTTACAAATAAAAGCGGAAAGAGTCCAAACCTACTGTTCTTCTGTCAAGACCCGATCCTTTGGTTACTGAAATTATTCGCCGGATAATCGTCCATAATTCGTATATCTTGATTTTCGGATGCAAAGTTAATGAAAAAATAAAGATCATGTCACTCTACATTGACTTTTTTCTGCTTTTGCAGGAAAACACGGGAAGGAAGAAGGTTTCGGGTATGCGGATTCAAAGGTTTCGAGCAAGCAGAAGCTGAGTCTCATGCGAGTAGAGGAGGCATTCTCCTGTGCTTCAAGAATGGAACTTCAACAAGCCTTCCATCGGTGAGCGCATTATGGTGCCGACATGAAAACCGGATGCTTCAGCAGCCTCGCTGAGTTCTGCTTCGTAAGCCCACGCCACTGAGCCAACGAAATGTACGGGCAGAGACGGACGCCGGTAGTTGGCAACGTTGCGCAGGAAGAACTGGCGGAAGCAGTCGACGAGGAAGGCATGGATTTCCTCGTTGTCGCGGTGATTGCTACAGAAGCGTGCCACATTTCCAAGGAAACGGTTGGGCATCGGCTGGCGGTACACCTTATTTATTATAGCAGCTGCATCGAGCTGCGTTTCGTTGTGGAACAAGTCGCACACTGTGGGTGAGAACTGACGCTTGAGTACGTCGCCCACAAGCCGTTTGCCGATGTAGGCACCACTTCCCTCGTCACCGAGGATGTAGCCGAGTGGCGAAACATTCTCGCGGATGGCTGTGCCGTCGTAGTAACACGAGTTGGCTCCAGTGCCGAGAATGCAGGCTATGCCTTCTTCGTGTTGGCACAATGCCCGTGCCGCACCAAGCATGTCGCTGCCCACTTCCACTTTCGTCTCTTTGCCGAAATGGCTGTGCAGACATTCTGCAAGCAGGGGCGAGGCTTCGGCTGTGCAACCGGCTCCGTAGAAATAAATCTCGCAACCGGCTCCACGGAGAGAGTTCTCGGCACGATTGGCTTGACGAGAGGAGGTTGCATCTGCAGCTCCACATAAGGAAGTTTCATCCGCAGTTGCATCAACTGACGCCAACTGCGGCATGAGTTCCTCTTCTATGATTTTGTCGATGACTGAAGCCGACTGATGAAACGGATTGAGGCCTTGTGTGGCAATCGTCAACCGATGGCAACCGCCAGAAGTATTTCCTTCGCCTGAAGCAGTCGTGCTAGCTGGAGTAATCTCACAGTCTGAAGCAGTCTTGCCTGACGGGATTTTCCGATCGTACAACACGGCCCAGTCGGTCTTGGTCGATCCGCTGTCGGCAATCAGTTTCATTCGGCACTGAATTCTTTGATATGCTGCTCGTCTGCCAGTTTGCAGATGAGGAGAGTGTCGCCCTTCTCAGCCACGATGTAGCCGTCGAGCCCCTGCACCACTACCCGGCGTTCTTCGCTGGTGTGGACAATGCAGTTATGAGTGTCATGGAGTTCGATGCGCGGTCCTATCTTGGCGTTGCCGTCTTCGTCTTTTTCTGCCAGTGTCATGAGCGATCCCCACGTGCCCACGTCGCTCCATCCGAAGTCAGCTGGGTAGACATAGATTTCTTCGGCTTTCTCCATGACTGCATAGTCGATGGAAATGCTTTTGCAGAGCGGATAGGCCTCGTCGATTTTCTCTTGTTCCTGGTCGGTGCCGTAGTAAGGGAGCAGTGCCTCAAACACTTGTGACACTTCGGGTTCGTAGTAGCGTAGTGCCTGTACGATTGTCTCCACGTTCCACACGAAGATGCCTGAGTTCCAGAAGTATTCTGCCTGGCGGATGTATTGCTGTGCAGTGGCAAGGTCGGGTTTTTCGCGGAACTGGTCAACTCTGTAGATTGACTTGATGCGCGGCGACGATGTGGTGAGGTCTGCCTGAATGTAGCCGTAGCCGGTCTCAGGGCGTGTGGGATGCATTCCGAGGGTAACGATGGCATCGGTCTCGGCTGTGAAGTCGAGTGCAGAGTTGATGACGCGACGGAATTCCTCGACGTCGGTCACCATGTGGTCACTCGGAGTGATGACGAGGTTTGCCTTCGGGTTTTTCTTCTTTATTCTCCAGCTCACATAGGCGATGCACGGAGCGGTGTTGCGT
>CAVHYP010000084.1:0-4033 GCA_963640465.1 Bacteroidaceae bacterium
CCTGTATTTATGCGGGAAGAAGGCGGATGTCACCACGCAAAATGACCCATACGCCGACTTTTTACGACTTATTGCAAATAAGGGACAAGAAAGACGGAAAGCTATTAGCTCGCAATCGCAAGCTTATGAACAAATCAAGATCTATGCTTTTATCTGTCGCTGAAGTCGCTCGGAGGGTGCTGGGATGTAGTTGCGAGCCGAAAACATGTACCAGCCTAAAGCTTGCGCTCTTTCAGCTGCCGGAAAGAACAAATGGACTGACAAGAGGCTCATTCTGTGTCATGAATGGGGAATATGTCAATTGAAGTGCGGTTTGTTCGGAATTTATTCGTACATTTGTCTTGAAAATATATAAAAGGCAAGTGATGGTCAACATAAAGAAGCAGGCAACGGACAACGATACGAAGGACAAAAAGAAAAGAGGCAAGAAGAAAAGTCCAAAGATTTCATACATCAACAAACCGGAAAACATATCGGTACAAGAATGGCAAGTGAAACTGCGCCAGCAGGCTGCAGAGAACGAACAGCTTGCTATCTCATGCGTGGACGACAAGCTTTGTCCGGGCGAATACGAAGTGAGAAATCCACAGACTGCCAATACATACAAGGTGGTGTATCGAGGGGCAAAGAGCGAATGGAACTATTGCTCGTGCATGGACTTCAAGACTTCCCGACTTGGCACATGCAAGCATGTGGAAGCCGTGAAGAAATGGATTTCTTCTAAACGACGGTTGCGTGTACACCAACAGATTCCACCCTATACATCTGTCTATCTTTCCTATCGCGACGAGCGCTGCGTGAAAATACGAATAGGCACCGACAACCATGAAACCTACAGTGCGCTGGCAAAGAAATATTTCGACAGCCAAAATACGCTAAAGCCGACATCATTCATCAAGTTCGGTTCGTTCATAGAAGAAGCCACGCAGATAAGCGACACGTTCAGATGCTATGCGGATGCCGTCAAATTCATCGTGGAGAAACGCGAAAAAACTAACCGCAAGATGTTGCTGGAGAAATACGATGACACCGCACTCGACAGCCTGCTCAAGGTGAAACTCTATCCCTATCAGAAGGAAGGCATACGCTTTGCCACACGGGCAGGAAAAGCCATCATTGCCGATGAAATGGGACTTGGCAAAACCATACAAGCCATTGGCACAGCAGAACTGCTAAGGAAAGAAGGACTGATTGTCTCTACGCTGATAATCTGCCCTACATCGCTCAAGTACCAGTGGAGAAGCGAGATAATGAAATTCACTGATGCAGAAGTGTGCGTGGTCGAAGGCAACCACCTCAAGAGGAAAGAAGCATATCAAAGACCAGAACCCTACAAAATTGTATCGTACAACAGTGCATGCAACGACATCAAGATTTTGGGCAGTCTGCAGACCGACATGCTCATCATGGACGAAGTGCAACGACTGAAGAACTGGAATACGCAAATCTCACGCGCTGCAAGAAAAATACAGTCCGACTACTCCGTGATCCTTTCTGGCACGCCACTGGAAAACAAGCTGGATGAACTCTATTCCATCGTTGAATTCGTCGACAACTTCCGCCTGTCACCTTATTACATGTTCAAGCAGAACCACATCATCTCCGACGAGACCGGGCAGGTACTGGGATACAAGAACCTTAACGATATAGGGAAAAAGCTGAGCGACATACTCATACGCCGGCGCAAAAAAGACGTGAAGCTGCAAATGCCTAAGCGCACCGACAAGAACCTTCTGATTCCAATGACAAGGGAGCAGAGGGAAATGCACGACGAGTGGCAGGAAGCAGTGAGCAAAATCGTGTTCAAATGGAGAAAGCACCATTTCATTTCGGAAACTGACCGCACACGGCTTATGCTTTTCCTCTCGGAAATGCGCATGGTTTGTGACAGCAGCTACATCCTCGACCAAAAGACCCGCTACGACACAAAAGTAAAGGAGTGTGTGAACATCATCTGCAACATCACGAGCGAGGAAGGAGAGAAAGTCGTGGTATTCAGCCAATGGGAGCGGATGACACGACTCATAGCCAAGGATCTGGAAGAGAAAGGCATAAGATACGAGTACTTGTACGGCGGCATACCATCGGAAAAACGCAAGAATCTGGTTGACGATTTCAACAATCTGCCGGAAAGCCGCGTATTCCTTTCCACCGATGCCGGAAGCACCGGACTCAACCTCCAAGCAGCAGCCACCATCATAAACATCGACCTGCCATGGAATCCGGCTGTGCTCGAACAGCGCATAGGACGAATCTATCGACTCGGACAGAAAAACAACATACAGGTAATCAACCTCGTGGCGCCCGAATCCATCGAAGAGCGGATGCTCGACAAGCTGCGTTTCAAGACATCCATGTTCGAAGGCGTTCTCGACAAGGGCGAAGACTCCGTGTTCATCAGCAAGAACAAGTTTGAGCAGATTATGGAAACAGTGGCACAAATCGTGGAGGAAGAACCCGATTCCGCAAAAGCTGCAACCAAATCCACAGCAGAAACTGCTGCAAAAGCTACCGGTGAAACCGCAGATGAAAATACCAATAAAACAGATACAAAAGATTCAGCCGAATCCACCGCATCTGCCGACAAGCAGGATGGTGCAAAAGAGCCACTGGCATCGCAGTCATCACCGGCTGCACCTGCACAAAAGAAGAAGGAAAAGGCTGTAATTGATGAGAACGACACGGAAAAAGAAGTGCAGACGTTACCAGAGCAGCAAACGCAATCATTCGACAGTTCACAAGAGCTGTCGTTTGATGACATGCAGACAAATCTGCAAGGAGGTGCGCAAGCGAATACACTGGATAGCGCGTCTACAACTTCGTCCAACGAAGATGGAAATACCGCTACAACACAGCCACAAGCACTCGTTGCCCAAGGTATTTCGTTCCTCACCGGACTGGCAGAAACACTCAAGTCGCCCGAAGCCACAGCCAAACTTGTTGATTCCATCGTGGAACGCGACGAGAAAACCGGACAGACATCCATCAAGATACCGGTGGAAAACATAGAAACAGTCAGTAACCTCTTTGGCCTCCTCGGCAAACTCCTTTCCGGCAAGTAACTGCTTTCATACCAAAAGAGTCAGATATGTGTAAATTGCACTAAGCGTAGTGCAATTCCCTACTAAAAGTACACTAAACTGAATGTGTATTTGACAGAAAACTGCTGAAATTGAGAGGGAAATGATGGGGAAGCATTTGTATTACACGAACCAACTCAGCGAGCAGCAATAGGAACACAAGTGCTCTGCAAGTGTAAAGCGCTAGGAGCTAGCCCTCTCCGGGGGCGTTAAAGCGAGTGAAGGCTCATGGGCTGTAAATCAAGCGCACTGCAAACATAGCGAGCTGACGCTTGAGTGTCATCGCCTGCGCTTTCGGAGAAAGCTGGCTCCTAACCTAAAGCGAACTTGCGCTCGAACGACAAATAAGGGCACAAGCGCACAATGAAAGCACAAACGCTAGGAGCTCGTTAAAGCGAGTGAAGGCTCGTAGGCTGTAAATCAAGCGCACTGCAAACATAGCGAGCTAATGCTCGAGTGTCATCGCCTGCGCTTTCGGAGAAAGCTGGCTCCTAACCTAAAGCGAACTGACGTTCGAACGACAACATTTGTGATCTTGAGCTGGAACGATTATTTTGCAATCTTGCTCTTGAAATTAAACGTCTGCGCTGTCGGGAACGGTTGGCTTCTTGCCTAAAGCAGACTTTCGCTCGAACTATCGCAGTTGCGAAATGTAATCGAATGTGGTTCTCTGCGCTCTCGCCAATGGCTGATTTCTATCCCAAAACATGAAAAATCGGTGCTAGATGGCTGATTACTAAAGCTTATGCAGACGTCAAATTCTGCTTGTGGCACACTCCGGTGTGTGGTTCCGTCTTCTGTGGATTGCAGTCAATGCGTTGTCTTTCTGCTTTGTAGGAGAAAACAAAGTGCGGGTGTGGAAGCTGAAGCGTTCCAGCGTCCCAACGCTTTTTTGAGGGTACACATTTGTTGAATTTTCATCTACCAAGCCTTTACTATATACTCTATATTGT
>CAVHYP010000085.1:0-2803 GCA_963640465.1 Bacteroidaceae bacterium
TTTGGGGTAAGGGGCACTGTGCCTAGACGACATGTATTACCAAGGTTTTATCGTGTACACTCGCATATGCGCACGATAAAAATCTAAAAACAGGTATGCGAAAATTAGTCTGCTAATTTAAGGTACTACGAAACGTAAAACGTGGGCTTCCACCTCTGCCCGTCTGCTTCTTAGGTCGTAGGAAAAACCATGTGTGTGACGAGTAGAGTGTCTGCCCACGCCGGTACTTGCACGTATCTCCGGGAAAAGTTTGCATGAGGATTGGTAAACCCTCGCTACACACTCCGGGATACAGTTGTTCCATACCCGTAGCAACCACTTCAGACATTGTCATTGACACACTTTTGAATTTCCTACGTTCAAGAAGCCAATTGACAAAGCATCGATGACGCTTTAACATTAAGTAGTGCCCACCCACAACTATTCGGCAATCTCTGCCTTAGAAAGTCCCGCCATCCTTGTTGATATTGTCTCCAAGACGGCTCGGCGTGGATGTAGACGCTGCAAATTTAATGAAACATTTCGTAACTCCAAAACTTTTTGACTAAAAAAGTATGAATCTAAGATAGAATAGAGCCAAAATTGATGTTCTTGACAAGATGGAATCAAAAGAACAAAATTATAGGGCAGATAAACGTATACAGTTACGTGGTTATCAAAATCTCTCGTTTTTACATAGTTCGGGGAAGTTTGCTTGATTGTATTGCATCGCACTTGTTTTACAGCGAACTAATAATAGGAGTCAGCTCGCTCCGAGAGCGTAGGCGATTGCACTCGAGCGCCAGCTCGCATTATTTGCAGCACACTTGTTTTACAGCCAACAATCCCACGCTCGCTTTAACGCTCTCGGAGAGAGCTAGCTCCTAGCGTTTGTGTTCCTAGCGCTGAATAAAAAAATGACCGCTTGCTGATGGGCTTGCGGTCATTATGAATATGCGGGAGAGGAGGATGTCTCTTCTACTATTTTTCGTTATTTCTTCATTATCTTTTGCTTTCCTACGATGTACATCCCCTGGGGTAGGAGTGACCAATCGCTAGAGGAACTGACGCATTGACCCTGGAAGTTGTAGACGGGTGAGTTGGCATATACTGAGAGGTTATTGGCTTCGAGGTCGTCATCGGTGAGGTCGTTGATACCCAGAGGAATAGTGTCGCGATTAAGCCATTCTATCTCACTGATGCTGCGAAGCTGGAGGCTGTCGATGGTGATGGTTGCGCCTTGGGACTTGCGCAGGATGCTGAGCTGGTATTCGCCCCAGCCATCGGTGACACTGAACGGAAGGGAAATGTCTTTGCCTGACTCTACGGTCACGCGCAGCACTATTTGTTTCTTTCCGGTGAGCTTGCGGAGCATCACTGTCATCTGTGTGCCTTCAGCTCCGGTGGCACAGAATTGGAGTCGGTAGTAACCGGTGATGAGCTGGAGGGAACGGTAGACGTTTTGGTTGGCATCGGTCTTCTGATCGCCTCCGAAGCGGAGGAGTGTGTTGCCTTTGTTGATGACGAAGCCATGGTCGGTGGGCTGGAAGCCTTCTTCCTCGATGCGTGGACTCCACTTGAGGGTGGTGTCGCAAGGAGTGGAGAGGGTGTATTGCTTGAAGAAGTTCCACATGGTCTGTGCGGAGCTGTTGACTTCTGTATTGGTGGTGTAGTCGTTGTGGCCCATGCCGTCAATCTCGTAGAAGATGATGGGGAAGCTGTTGTCGGCTGCAGCATAGATGCTCTTGGTGTACTTGCCGCTTTTGGTGGTTTGCTTGGGCACGGGATTAGCTCCGTTGCGTGCCACCATATCGTCGATAATGTTGCCCACGAGCGAGTATTTCACGAAGTCGTCGGCTTTACCGTGGATGTGGAGGAAGGGCACTGGACGCCATCCTGTGTGATGGAGATGAAACTCGTTGATGGGGTAGCCGCTGATGGACGCGAAGGCTGCAAAGACGTTGCTGTAGTTGTGTGCCATGACGTAGGTCATCATGCCGCCGTTGGAGAATCCGCAGCAGTAGATGCGCTGGCGATCAACGGAGTACTTGGATGCGATGTCTTCGATGACTGCCAGGAGGAATTCAGTGTCGAAGTTCTTCTCACCATAGGCACTCCAGCCATAGGTCTGCATTCCACCCAGTCCAGGGAAGGCGGTCATCTTGCCCTGTGGATATGCCACGATGCATCCTGCCTTGTCGGCTACGTCGGTGCGGAAGGGACTCTTGTCGGTGTCGTGTCCGCCTGCTCCGTGGAGGGAAATGACGAGCGGTGAGTTGTCGGTGGCTTTGTTTGGCACGTAGAGCCAGTATTCACGGGTCTCGTCGCCTACGGTGATGGTGACAATCTCGTTGAATTTTGCAGCCTGGAGCATCAGTGTGATGCCCATGACTAGCACTGTGAACAATGTTCTTTTCATATTGATGAGTTTAATGTTTGAGTACTTTGCTGTGTGCGATCTTTCCGTTTTCTTAACTGAGGGTGTCGGCTTCGAGTCGCATCACGGTGATGCTGTCGGGTATGGACGCAATGGTGGTGCGGCTGTAGTGGTGACCTTTGTGAGCGAAACGTTTCACTGTCAAATTAAATTTCTCTGCAAATTTAGTGGTTTTTCCCTTGATGACGCTTTATATATTGTTTCAGACATTATCAGATTTGCGACATAGAGTACTTGGAACTGTGTCAGACGGAGTTTGTAACAAGCTGTAAATAATCGTGTAGGAGGTAAATGCTAATCATAAAAGGCATTTGCCTCCTACTTTCACATCTACCGACCTCTCACACCACCGTACGTGCGGTTCCGCATACGGCGGTTCCTATTTTG
>CAVHYP010000086.1:0-2693 GCA_963640465.1 Bacteroidaceae bacterium
GACCATAATAGAGAAGATGCAGAAAATGGACATCGTTCTCACTAACTATGAGTCATTGCGTATAGCGCAACTGAATTTCTGCGCTGTAGAATTTGATGTGGTAGCATTGGATGAAGCTCAGAAAATAAAGTCGCCAGGCACGCTTGTTACAAACGCAACTAAAGCACTCAAGTGTAATTTCAAAATAGCTATGACAGGAACACCTGTTGAGAACTCACTGCTTGATTTGTGGTGTATTATGGACTTTTGTGTACCAGGTTTGCTCGGTAATGCAAAAGCATTTGCTGCTAAATATCAGAATCCTTTGAGGAAAGAAGATACAGACATAGTAGCTCTCGGAAATGAAGTTCACGAAAAACTCGGCGTATACTTCATGCGACGTTTGAAAAAAGACGCAGCAAAGGACTTGCCGGAAAAGATTGAGAAGAAAGAAAAGGTTGTAATGCCATCTGTACAGGAATCTACATATACTTCTGTTGTGAATGACTATGTAAGTGGCATTCAGCCGAACATGCTCGTAAC
Organism: Bacteroidaceae bacterium; assembly: GCA_963640465.1. Classification (GTDB taxonomy): domain Bacteria; phylum Bacteroidota; class Bacteroidia; order Bacteroidales; family Bacteroidaceae; genus Colivivens. Next base: position 523 of record CAVHYP010000086.1, read on the forward strand.
AATAATGAACCTCAGGGAAGTTTCTGAACATCCATATCTATATGATGCTACATTGCCAACTCGCGATGAGGAAGAAATCGTCAGTTCAAGTGCCCGTTTACAGGCAACTGTCAAATTCCTTGATGATATAAAGGCAAAGAAAGAAAAAGTAATTATCTTCGTCGAAAGAAAGGAAACTCAGAAGATGCTCCAGAAGTTATGTCTCAAGAGATATGGCATTGTATGTAAAATCATCAATGGTGATACACCATCAATAGTAAGAAGAATCACACCTGATAAACAGTCTAGACAAGCCAGCATCGATGAATTCCAGGCAGCGGTAGGCTTCAACATCATAATCATGTCACCTGTAGCAGCTGGTATGGGACTTAATGTGACGGGGGCCAATCATGTCATTCATTATAGCAGACACTGGAATCCTGCAAAGGAAAGTCAAGCTACCGATAGAGCCTATCGAATCGGTCAAACAAAAGACGTATATGTTTACTATCCGATGGCAGTGAAAGACGGTATAAAGTCATTTGATGAAACGCTGGATGATTTGCTGTCTAGAAAGACCTCATTGGCTACTTCTACGATATTCCCAACAGAAAGAGTTGAAGTTAGACAAGAAGAACTTGGACAGATGTTGTTCGGAGCTTAAATAGAACGATTATATTACAGAATTTTATAGCGAGTTTAAGGCATGACAGCTATTGGCGCGATTATATTTCTCATATTGGCATTTTTTTTAAGATTAAAAATGCCAGAATGGAAAGGGCGGTTTTCTGAATCTCTTGTGAGTAACAAGATGCAGAAACTACCTGATGAATATTGTATATTCAATGACCTGCTATTCGAAAGCAATGGCCGTTCCACGCAAATAGACCATGTGGTTGTTTCACCTTATGGCGTATTCGTAATTGAAACAAAGGGATACAAAGGTTGGATAATGGGTGGTGAGAACTCTGAATATTGGACACAAGTCATCTACAAGAGCAAACACAAATTCTATAATCCTATCAAACAAAATGATGGACATATAAGGTTCTTACGCTATCTATTAAAGGATGCACCGTTCCAAATCAAGTTCATATCCCTAGTTGTATTCAATAATAATGCATCTTTAAAGGTGTTCGTTGACAATCATATAGTAATAAACAGATGTGATCTGAACCCTACTATCCTTCAGTACAATGAACGTGTTATGACGGATGACAATGTAGCTTGGATAATCAATCTTTTAAAGTTACATCATACAGAACATACGAAAGAAGAAATCAAGGTGCATAAAGAAAATACGAAATGGCAACAATGCAGAAATAGCGCCATGGTGAAAAATGGCATTTGCCCTAAATGTGGAGGACAACTTATGCTACGCCATGGACGTTATGGTAATTTTTATGGTTGTTCAAATTATCCTAAGTGCAAGTTCACGCAGAAGTAAATTTAATTGGAAGAACATAGTTCCTTTTCAAGATAGCATAAAAGCCAAATGAACATCTATAATTGACTGTTATAAATCATAGGAGCGAAATATAATATAATGAACGAAGAACAAAACCCTCTTGACGTGCGCAACATCGTCACCGCTGATGCGCCATACGCAGGCAACGTGATGCGTATTCCGCAGGAGATACAGCAGAGGGCGCGGCAGTTGTGTTGGAAATACAACATGACTGACCCGGCGGATGGGGAAACACAGGCGGCTATACTCAAAGAGTTGCTGGGTACTTGGAGCGAGAATGTGGCGATTATGCCGCATGTCCACTTCGACTACGGCATCAATACGCACTTTGCCGCTGGACACTTCACGTTTGTCAACTTCGACTGCGTGTTCCTCGATACATCACCAATATATATAGGTGAAGATGTGTTCATTGGTCCGAAGTGTGTGCTGGCATGTGCCGGGCATCCCGTCAACTCGGAACAGCGACGCACGGAAGCGCTTACACAAAGTAAGCCTATCCATATCGGTAATAATGTATGGTTGGGAGCTAGTGTAACTGTTGTCGGTGGCGTGACCATCGGTGACGGTTCTGTCATTGCTGCTGGTGCAGTTGTCACAAAGGATATTCCTGCAGGTGTTGTCGCTGGCGGTGTGCCGTGCAAGGTGATTAGGCCGATAACGGAGGCAGACCGGATTAAGCCGGAAGAAATAAAATTCTGATTCAGCACTCTTTCATTAGATA
>CAVHYP010000087.1:0-2650 GCA_963640465.1 Bacteroidaceae bacterium
GCCCGACGGAACTGATGTCGACGGCGACGGCGGCTTCTATAGCGTAAGTTCATGGGACGACACCGACTGGCACCTTGCCTCTGGCGAGCAGTCCCGCATCTGGGTAGGCGAGGGTATCTTCACCCAGACCTCCGCCGTCTCAGACACTGAGGACCTGACCTTCTACCGTCCGGTATATAACAACAACTCAGGCAACAATACTGGCGGCAGCACCAAGAGTCGTTTGGACGAAGGTGACGATGAACTCCAGACTCGTTCAGCCCGCGTCAATGTCCGCTACTATGAAGGCAGTGACGACGTGATAGAGGAAAAGACTGGCATCAGCATCCGCGCGCGTAACCACATCGTCTACATCAGCGGTCTGCAGGGCGGCGAGAGCATCACCATCTGTGATGCCTCTGGCAGAGTCTACAACATGGCAACTGCCACCTCCGCCAACTACTCAACTGCAGTTCCCGTCAGCGGCATCTACATCATCAAGGTAGATGACACATCGAAGAAGGTGATGATAAGATAATAAACAAAAACCGGAAAAACTCCCGAGTGTATCATTGCCCTACGGGCATCATAACACAATTCTGTCGACAGCATTGGAGAACCAGTTCTCCATGTTGCCGGCAGAACTGTATTATAGTGGCTGCGCCACCAATGCCCCACTCGGGCGATAAACCGTGCGCGGGCTTCATGGGCAGCTAATCATTGCGAGCTTTGCTCGAATGTCATCGTCTACGCTCTCGGAGAGAGCTGACTCCTAAGCGTGTGTTGATTTGTGTGCTGCAAACAATACACCCTCCGCTTGGCAAAAGTATTACCATCCCATTACATGTCGATTAATGTGAAAATGCAAAACGTCACACGTTTCACGAAAACTATTCAAACGGCATCGACTGAAAAAAATACACGGAGTTTGTTTGTGTCTCACAAATAATTCGTATCTTAGCGCCGTAATTGACAAACAAGTGAATGGTATGGCAGAAATCGTGAATTGCTATCCTGTGGGGATACAGACTTTTGAGAAGATTCGGGAAAACAACTATCTGTATGTCGACAAGACGAAATACATTGTCGATTTCCGAAGGAAACAGATGAGTTATGTATTTCTGAGCCGCCCGAGGCGGTTCGGTAAATCACTCTTTGCCTCTACACTGCAGGCATACTTTGAAGGGAGGAAGGAACTCTTCGAGGGACTTGCCATTGCCGACTATGAAAAGGAATGGGTGGCGCATCCTGTGCTGCACTTCGACTTGAGCGGAGCAAAGCATATGGACGCAGAATCACTGAAGAGATATTTGGATTTTATATTACTTCCATACGAGAAATTATATGGCAAGGGAGAAAAGGAAGAAGATCCCAACACCCGACTGGCGGGTATTGTCCAACGTGCCTATGAGCAGACTGGACAAAAGGTGGTGGTCATCATCGATGAATACGATGCTCCGTTGCTCGACGTGGTGCACGAAAAAGATAACCTGCACGAACTGCGCCTTATCATGCAGAACTTCTACAGTCCACTGAAAAAACTCGACCCTTACCTCGAGTTCACCTTCCTCACCGGCATCACCAAGTTCTCGCAACTCAGCATCTTCAGCGAGCTCAACAACCTCGACAACATCAGTATGTATGACCAATACTCTGCCATCTGCGGCATCAGCATGACAGAACTTATAACCGTCATGAAACCCGATGTGGAGGGACTTGGTCGCGCGCTAGGACTCTCGTATGAGGATTGTCTGGAGAAACTGCGTGTGTACTATGACGGTTATCACTTCAGTGAGCATTCGGAGGATGTTTTCAACCCATTTAGTCTGATAAAGGCATTGAACAGTCAGCGGATTGCTCCTTATTGGTTCGGTTCCGGCACATCAACCTTCCTCATCAATATTCTGAAGGCGTATAATGTCAACGTGATGAACATCGAGCAGGAAAACACCAGCGTGATGGACTTCGACGTGTCGCCCGAGCAGATGACCACCGCCCTGCCGCTGCTCTATCAGAGCGGCTATCTCACCATCAAGGACTACGACCCCATCACCTGCAGTTACAAGTTGGGTTATCCCAACACAGAGGTGAGAATCGGCATGCTCAATATCCTTGCCCCCAAATATCTCTCGCCAATATCCACCGACAACAACGGACTGGTGATACGGCTTACACGCGGTCTCTACAACGGCGATGTGGAAGGGGCGATGACGCAGTTGAGAGCTTACCTCTCCAGCATCTCCAACCGTCTGTCGAACAAGAATGAGCGTGATTTCCAAACCGTGTTCTATCTCATCTTCAATCTGATGGGAGCCAACATCCGTGTGGAGGAGGAGAGTGCCATCGGCAGAGCCGACGCTGTGGTCTACATGCCCGATGCCGTCTATGTGTTTGAACTGAAGTTCGACGGCAGCGCCGAGGATGCCATCAAACAGATAGACGAGAAAGGCTATCTCATCCCTTACTCCGCTGAAGGCAAGCGCCTTGTGAAGATTGGTGTCAACTACGACAGCGACCAGCGTACCATCGTAGACTGGATAGTAAAGGAAAACTGAGGGGGTAGCAAAGCGAACGGAAATAGGAGTACAAGCGCTCGACGAGAGCGTTCAGGGAAAGCCTCTCCTAAATCCTCCCCTGAAGGGAAGGACTTACCAGCCGGATGGAGCGAGCG
>CAVHYP010000088.1:0-2477 GCA_963640465.1 Bacteroidaceae bacterium
TGTTTCACCCACTCCTTCTCGTAGTCGGCGATGGCAAGGCCTTCGAAGAGTTCCTTCCGCCCCTCGAAGTAAGCTTGCAGTGTGGAGGCGAAGAGCGACTTGCCGAACCGCCTGGGGCGGCTCAGGAAAACGTAACTCATTTTTTTGATGCGGAAATCCACAATGTACTTTGTCTTGTCTATGTACAGGTATTTCCCCTCTCGAATCTTCTCGAAGGACTGTATTCCCACGGGATAAAAGTTCACTATCGGTGTCATCGTCTTGCTCCTTTATGGTTTCACGCGGCTAAGTTACGTATTATTTTATGAATGAAGAAATTGGCAGTAAAGAGAATCCATCTTCCATAAAAAGACACGCTGCTTCATGTATCTCGTGGAAACGGGCTATCTTTGCACATCAATACCTCAACTATCAGTTATGAAAGAAGATTCTAAAGGCTATTCAGTGAAGAAAATGTACACGGCTGTTGTAGTGACAGCCCTTGTGGTCGTGCTGCTCTGCGCAGGTGTCTATTGTCTGTTCCTAAGGAACGATGGTGGCAGTGCTACTGTTGAAGGCGATGGGGAAGAAGCGGTCTGCGACACGTGCGTGGTTGTGGAAGACACTTGCTTCGATGACGAGGATGTCTGTGTCGAAGAGGACGACGACCCCGTGAGCCAGTTTCTGAGGGTAATGGATGCAGGTGAGAGTGTGTGGCGTCACGACGATTTCGTGGGCGATCAGCAGCGGGTGACGTTCATCTATTTCTACCCGACTGCCGAAGGATGTGGCCGCATGAGCTACATCTACTTCAACGGTGACCAGACGAAATACTATCTGGACCACTCCTATTCCGGTTCTTATGAGGTACAGGGCGCGGAGATAGCCTCCATCATGCAATGTTACTTCCAAGGTCGCACCACCGAGCAGCTGATGTATTTCACCATCTCCGAGAGGTATGGTTCTCTGTGCATCTACCGCCAAGGCGAGAAGCAGCTCTACTTCCACCACATCGACACCACCATCGAAGATCCCTACCGGAAGTACAGCAAGGGGGAGGAGTAGAGGTCGTTTCAGAGCTTTTACCCCAATTGAGAGAACGACGAGGTTGGAACGCACCGTTGCAGAGTCCATCTACTCGGATTGCGAGATAGACGAAAGGCTGGAACGATCCTCGTTTAGAAGCTGAAAGTCACTTTACCGGCATCCGTTGCATCACCTGCGTCAAGCAGTGTGCGGCTCCGTAGCCTTTGATAAGGTTTTCCAGGGGCACCCATTCGACCTTTGCACCATGCTGCTTGAGCCTGTCCGCCAGCTCGGCGGACTGTCCGCCAACCATCATGATATGCCGGGGAGCGATAGTGAGAAAGTTGTTGGCATAGTGCAGCTCGTCGCCCTCGTTGATGGGAATGATGGTAAAACCGCGCTGACGGATGAAGTCGACGAATGACTCCTCTTTCGAAAGGAGGCGGTAGTGCTTGGTCCCTGGCTTGCGGGCATAGACGTCCACCGTGACATACTCCGGTTCGCCGGGTTGTGCGTTCAGCCGGCTTGCCACCATGGTGCAGAGGTCGCGGTCGATGATGTTGAAATAGGTGTCGAGATGCATCTGCATCTGCCAAAGTTTGTGGTCGTGTACCACAGCCACCGTGTCGTGTCCGAAGGCATCGGCACGCATCATCTGCTCTATGGCTTCGGAGTTGGTGCGCATGCCGCAACCGATGAGCGAGATGGTGCCGGCGGGGAAATAGTCGCCTCCCTCGAGCCGCCCTTCGCCAGAGATTTCGAGGATGGGCTTCACCCCTAAATGTTGGTAGCAGCAGTTGATGATGAGCGTCTCTAGAGCACGCTGCGATGAGTTCATCCGGCAGATGACGTGTCCGCGCGGAGTGGTGATGCTTTGGTCGCGTGTGAAATAGAGGTTCATGAGTGACCGTTGCCGGTATTCGGCTTCGAGGCCTGTGTTGTTGTCCACGCTACGGAGTCTCACGGTGGGACGTAGCAGTAGGCAGCGTATGAGGTCGTTCCGCGTCATCTGTTGGAGGATGTGTTGCTTGTGCTGTTGTCCGCAGGAGGCCGTGTCCTTGGGGTTCACGTCCGTCACGTCGTAGACGAGCGTCTCCGCAGCCAGTGTGCGCAGTGAGCCCATCTCCATCTCGTTGAGTATGTCCGCCACGTTGTAGACCTTGATGCCGTTGTTGCGTAGCATCAGCATGTAGTTGCGGTGTTCATTGGCGGCTTCTTCCACATCGAAGTAGTGTTCGAAGAGCCCGGCGGTGGGGTGTATCACTCCGTTGAAGAGCTCCTCGCCGGGTGTGTACATGAGTATCGACAAGGCCTTGTCCCATTCGGCGTGTGGGTAGTTGGCAGTTTGGGTCTGGGCGTGTGCTCCGTGTAGTGTGTCGAACATGAATAGCGGCACATGGGTATAAGAACAGATAGTACAAAAGCAAAGGACAGAATGCAACAACGGCAATAAGGTATGTCCCTATTGCCGT
>CAVHYP010000089.1:0-2405 GCA_963640465.1 Bacteroidaceae bacterium
TGTCTGCACCTCACCGAAGTCCTTCACCACCATTGGGGCATAGAAGAACGACTTGCCGGGATAGTGCGCCTCAAACCACCGCGCCGTATGCTTGGAGAACATCTGGAAATATTTCACTCTCGAAAAGATATGCTTCACCTGCAAACGCAAATCCCAAGACCAAACGGGATAGGGATTGACGTTGTGTGCGGCATGAATCAGCGGTGTTTTCCCGATGCATTGCAACAATGCCGGGTAGTAGAAGAAGCCCAACGCATCGCTATATATCAAGTCGTATCGGCTAAACTGTTCTTTCTTGAAATAGTTCTTCAGTTCAAAGAATGAACGCGGGTCTTTGCCGCGATAGTGCATCTGCAGGATTTCATAGTCCTCATGCTTTGGCACTTTGGCACCGTTGACGCTTTGCACCACAAGCCATTTGATGTTTAGGCCTGCTTTATCTCGGAGATACGGCACCAACTGACGGTCAACATCAATGAAGCAATCAGCCGTAAGCCATACTATATTTTTCTTTCCCATTTAGTTTCAAGTTTTTAAGTTATGAATTCAGAATGTAATCATCTGAACATGGAAGGCGGAAGGAAGCGGATAGAGAGATCAACGTCCTTAAAAATGACAGTGGGTAAGGGGCGAACCCCACTGTCGTATCGTGTTGTTTTGTTTTCAGGACCCTGCCTGACGTGAAGACCTATGTGTGTGACGTTGTTGCCTGCTTGGTGGTACTGTCACGACAACACTGTTTTGTTTTCTAAATCCGCGCATGCAATGCCTGTCAGGCATATACCTCCTGCGACATCTTGGCATTCAGCTCCTTTGTGACGTTGAGGTTCTGCCATGTGGTGAACATATACCTGCCCGGCCGTTTGAAATATTCTATCAACAACTGTGTCTTATCTTTCTTCAATCCGTAGGCTTCTCCGACCTGATGCTTCTGTTCCGGCGTGAGGTAAGGACAAGCCATGAGGTCGAGCAACAGAATGGTGCATTCGGCACTCAGGCAACGTTGTTGCTCGGGGACTTCCCGTATGTTGCGGACGGCAGCTTCTACCACGCCTTGCCTCAAAGCATCGAACACACTGCGACCGCCGAAGTAGTAGAGCAGCAGCGTGATGGTGATGGCGTTCATGCGGGGCATGACGGGTGTTGTGCCATTGGCGGCCGTCTCCTTGATGCCAAGGTATTTCCTGATGGCAGATGCCGGCAGGTGGTACTTGCTGTGCAGACTACGCAATGCCACAAGCAGGTGGAGCGTCTCCAGTTGGGTGTCTTCGCTGTAGGGTGCTGCCTGCATCACGGTATCCACTTCGTTCTGTATCTTCTGGAATACGGTAGAGCGTATGTCGTCGGTGAAGCGACGCAGGGTACCTGTTTCCTTCTTTCTCTGATAGACTTTGTAGTCGTGGTCGAGATAAACGATGATGGTGTTGAGCAGGTTCAACAACTTCAGTGTACTGTTCATGCGACGGTTAAGACCATAGATGAAAAAGGCTCCATCGATGAGGTTGAACAGGAATACCGACAGTTGTGACTGCAGTTTTTCTCGTTTTTCGCGGGCTTTTGCTTTTTCTTCGATAGTCAGAGCCTCGCAGATTGTGGCTTTGCAAAGAGGCTTGTATAGCTTCGTGTCGAATTTCTTGAGCGTCCGCTCACAGCGTGTGGCGAGGCATGCCATGGTGTAGTTGGAAATATCCTTTGGCTGTATGCCGTTGACAAGCAGAATGTCCTGAAACCGTGCGCAGAATGTCTTCTCCGGAAAGGAGAGACGATACTTGCGCTCTATGGCTTCGCAGATGTTCTTCGCTTCGACCTCTCCAACCGCCTCAGTGTCGTCCGTCTCAAGGTCATCATCATTGTCCGGGTCATCATCTGACATTACATCATCATCGTGCGACCGCACGCTCAACTTCTCTTCATCGGTGAGGTGCAGGTCGATGGTGTCGCGCAGCAGGTCGTTGACAGCGAGCTTGGCTCGTGAGACGGGTGTGATGAAAGGACGTGTGAAATCCTGCGTTTTCTCGCTGCTGACGGTCATCTTGAAGTCGTTGAGGTGGCGAGCGTAGCTCTCGCGTGCCGCATTGAGCACTTTCGGGTCGTTGTAGAAAAAGAAGTGGTCGTCGACGAAGCGGTAGCACTCGTAATCTACCTTCCAACGGAAACCTTGTTCCAACAAGTCGCGCTCCACGCATACGTCGATATGCTGCAGGATGGTCTCGGCGAAGAGCCTGGAGAACTCCGGCCCGATGACGATGCCGTTCGTTTCCTTATAGTTAAGACTTTGCATCAATCCGTCCCATATTTCACCAAAGCCATTCATGTAGAAGTCGGAAGTAGTATAGTGCATCTTGTAGGTCTGTCTGCCGCCTCCCACTGCCCAGGCTATGGAATGGGTATAGATGCTGTTGAAG
>CAVHYP010000090.1:0-2392 GCA_963640465.1 Bacteroidaceae bacterium
ATGCTACGGACGAAGAACTGGACAGCGCTTTCACTGATGGCATACGTTATGACCTGGAAATAACCAAGGGACTACGGGAGGCCGACAAGGACGAGTGGATTGGATTCTGGAGAAGATACAACCTGCTGCAGTTCTTCAATCAGAACACTGACGAAGAGCAGAACAACGATGCGGAAGAGCAAGTAGACCGCGACGAAATAAAAATGTTCTATCCAGGCATGGAAGACATCGTAGACATGCTGCTTGACCATAACGTCCCGTTCAGCCATGACGGTATGTGTGAACTGACTGACGACGACAATGAGGTGACAGCATGTGCCGACTTGTTGATTGACAGGCCGCTGATTGCCATTAATCCAACTTCCGAAAACGACAGGACGGTGTTTGAGGAAAAAGGATATAAGGTGATAACAAAAGAAGAATTCAATATCGGAATAATAACAAAACAAGCATAAACTATGAGACTGTTTTTTTCAGATACATGTTTTGATGCTATCTTCAAACTTCCAAAGAAGATACAGGACAAGGTAGTTGCTTTCCAACGTAAGTTTCGGGAAGACAACACAAGTAACGGTATTCATTTCGAGCCGATAGCACAGTTTAAGGACTCTTCGCTCAGAACGGCAAGAATAGACGACAACTACCGGGCTGTGGTGGGTGTGCTCGATGGTGACAACTACTGGCTGCTCTATGTGGCAGACCATGAAAAAGCATATCGCTGGGGCATAAACAAACGTTTCGCATGGAATGAGAATACTCATGCCTGCCAGATCATAACCGTCGAAGAAAAAACAGAGGAGATCGTTGTTCCAAACGATACGGTCACTGCATCGGCATTTTTTGCCGAAGTGCCACAAGAGAAATTGCTGAAGATAGGTGTGCCGCAAGAGTGTGTAGCCAAAGTGCTGGCTATACAGTCACTCGACGACCTTGATGCACTTGAGAACAACCTGCCAGAGGATGCATATGAGAATATCTTCAACATTATGGACGGTGAGAACATTGATGCCATCATCGCTGACATTGAAGAGGGACAGGCCCATGGTGATACCGACAAGCTGCTTAGTGACAACAACAAGCGCCGCTTCGTGGAACTGACGGATGACGATGCTCTGCAGCGTATCATCGACCAGGGCATGGACAAATGGCAGATATTCCTGCATCCGTCACAGCGAAAGCTGGTGTATGCCGACTATAAGGGAACGATGAAGGTTAGCGGCGGTGCCGGTACGGGCAAGACCATCGCTGCCATTCACCGATTGAAGCATCTGTGTGAAATGCCGGATGTCAATGTGCTGTTTACAACCTATACACGCACACTGAGTGAGAACCTTGCTGAGTCTATCGAGAAGCTTGGCATATCAAAGCAGAAATACACGCTGAAAAACATTGACCGTGTGCTGCTGGACACTGCCGAAAAGTATAAGGTTAAGGAGGGATACAAGGTGCTTGACTATAGCGGTGATGAGGAGTCGCTGAAACTGTGGCGCGAGGTGCTGGAGACAGAGGTGACAGAGTTTGACGAGCAGTTCCTCTATGACGAATATATCGATGTCATAGTCTACTTTGGCAACAAGGACGTGAAGCAGTACATGCTCCAGCCACGTGTCGGTCGCACGAAGGCATTGAGCCGCAAACAGCGTGTTGAGATTTGGAAACTTGTAGAGATGTATGTTGCCCTGAAACAGGAAAGAAGGGTCGTGGACCGCTTGGAGCTGTTCAACGAGACAACCAACTACCTGACGGAGAACAATATCCATCCCTACACAAATGTGATTGCTGACGAGTTTCAGGATTTCTCCAATCCGGAACTGAAATTCCTCCGCGCACTTGTGGCCGAGGGACGGAATGACCTGTTCCTGACAGGAGACCCAATACAACGAATCTATACCGGAAGAAAGATCAATTTCGGGGCAGCCGGTATTAACGTGCGTGGCGTGAGAAGCCGGAAGTTGAAGATCAATTATCGCACCACGGAACCCATCAAACGGGTGGCAGTCAGCGTGGTGAAAGGCATCGACTATGACGATATGGATGGCGGAAAAGAAAACATGAACGGCTACGTGTCGCTCATACATGAAGGGGAAATGCCGCATTATCAGATTGTGGACGATGCAAATGCCGAAGTGGGGCAGGTTATGGACTGGATTAAGGAATGCATGAACTCGGACATCAAGTTGTCAGAAATCTGCATTGCTGCTCCAAGTATGAATCTGCTAAAGGATATACAAAGCCGTCTGCATCATGACGGTACCGACTACAGAGTCCTCAAAGGCACCCAGAAGCAAGGCAGTACAAACGGCATCAACCTCTGTACACTGCATTCACTGAAAGGACTGGAATTCCGTGTGGTCATACTGACCGGTATCAACGAACGCAATATCCCTTCAAA